>NZ_JBFOCV010000008.1:0-72116 GCF_040907975.1 Aeromonas sp. s10
TCTTTACCGGTTAGTGTGCTGATATGGCTCAGTCGGTAGAGCGCATCCTTGGTAAGGATGAGGTCCCCAGTTCGATTCTGGGTATCAGCACCATTAAATAAGAAAGCCTCCCAATCGGGAGGCTTTTTTGTATCTGCCTTTCAGCCATCCATCGCAAATTGCAGTTCTGCAATGTCGCACCTTCTTGTTGCTGAGATATCTTCCCTTTCTATCCCGTATGCTTTCCGGGCGGAGCTTCTCTATTAAAGGGATCCGGGCTAAGTTGTGGATTGGCAAAGACAACTACGCTTTCGAAGGGGAAGAACATGCTGATTAGGAATGTGCGTCTGGCGGGCAGGGAAGGGATGTGGCAAATCCTCTGTCAGGGAGGCGTGATCCGGGCCATCGAGCCCATGAGCACCCAGCTGCTCTCTACCCGCGAGCTTGATGGTGAGCAAGGCCTTGTCATCCCCCCCTTTATCGAACCGCACATTCACCTCGATACCACCCAGACGGCTGGCGAGCCGAGCTGGAACCTCTCCGGCACCCTGTTCGAGGGGATCGAGCGTTGGGCCGAGCGCAAGGCGCTGCTGGCCCATGAGGATGTGAAACAACGCGCCATCCAGACACTGAAATGGCAGATTGCCAACGGCATCCAGTTCGTGCGGACTCACGTGGATGTTTCCGACCCCAATCTGGTCGCCTTGAAGGCGATGCTGGAGGTGCGGGAGGAGATGAAGGAGTGGGTGGAGCTGCAGATAGTGGCCTTCCCACAGGAGGGGATCCTCTCCTACCCCAACGGCATGGCATTGCTGGAAGAGGCTCTCAAGCTGGGGGCCGACGTGATCGGTGCCATCCCCCATTTCGAGTTTACCCGGGAGTACGGAGTCGAAAGTCTGCACTACGTCTTCGATCTTGCGGAGAAATATCAGGTTCTGGTGGATGTGCATTGCGATGAAATCGATGACGAACAGTCCCGTTTTATCGAGACGCTGGCAACCCTGGCCTACGAGCGCGGTATTGGCCATAGGGTAACCGCCAGCCACACCACCGCCATGCACTCCTACAACGGAGCCTATGCCTCGCGGCTGTTCAGGCTGCTCAGGATGGCGGACATCAACTTCGTCGCCAATCCGCTGGTGAACATTCACCTGCAGGGGCGCTTCGACAGCTATCCCAAGCGTCGTGGCATCACCCGGGTGAAGGAGATGCTGGAGGCGAACATCAACGTCTGCTTCGGCCACGACGACGTGTTCGATCCCTGGTATCCCATGGGCACGGCCAACATGTTGCAGGTGCTGCATATGGGGCTGCATGTCTGCCAGATCATGGGCTACGAACAGATCAACGACAGTCTCAAGCTGATCGGCAGCCACAGCGCCCGCACCCTGAACGTGCAGGATCGCTACGGCATCGAGGTGGGCAAGCCCGCCAACCTGCTGATCCTTCCTGCAGAGAATGGTTTCGATGCGGTGCGCCGCCAGGTGCCGGTACGTTATTCCATCCGTCATGGCAGAGTCATCGCCGATACTCGCCCGGCCGAGACGACCCTCCATCTTGTGAATCCAGAACGGGTAGACTTTCGCCGCTAGGGTCTTGCCGGGTCGATTAATTGCCCGGCTGTCCCCTGCTGTCGAGATTCTGCATAATGCCAACCTGACACTCTTGGAGACTGCTTGATGCAAACCTGGTTATTTGTCGCTGTCGGGGGCGCCTTCGGTGCCTGCCTGCGCTTTGGCATCGCCGAGCTGATGGCATGGCTGCTGGGACGCCACTTTCCCTATGGCACCCTGGTGGTCAACGTGGTGGGTTCCTTCATCATGGGGATTGCCTATGCCCTGATCAGCCATGGTCACGTGGTGGAACACCCGATGAAGCCATTGCTGATGGTGGGTGTCCTCGGTGCCCTGACCACCTTCTCCTCCTTTGCCCTCGATACGGTCGTGCTGGCCCAGCAAGGGGCTTATCTGAAGGCGCTGCTCAATATCGGTCTCAATCTGTTCCTCTGTCTGGCCATGGTCGTGCTGGGGATGCAGTTGGTCGCAAGCCGGGTTTGAGGTGTCCGCACGCCATCGGCTCTGGTAAACTGGCGGCCATTCTTTGCTCTATGGGTATTTGAGGGATGTCGGAACAGACTACTACTACGCATTTTGGCTATAAAACCGTGGCAGCGACCGAGAAGGAAACCCTGGTCGCCGGTGTCTTTCATTCGGTAGCGGCCAAGTATGATCTGATGAACGATCTGATGTCGTTCGGCATCCATCGCCTCTGGAAGCGCTTTACCATCGACTGCTCCGGTGTCCGCAAAGGACAGAAGGTGCTGGATCTGGCTGGCGGCACAGGGGATCTGACCGCCAAGTTCTCCCGCATCGTGGGTGAGACCGGTCAGGTGGTCCTGGCGGACATCAACGACTCCATGCTGAAAGTGGGCCGCGACAAACTGCGCAACCTGGGGGTGGCCAACAACGTCTCCTACGTACAGGCCAATGCCGAGGCGCTCCCGTTCCCTGACAACCATTTCGACGTCATCACCATCGGCTTCGGCCTGCGCAACGTCACCGACAAGGACAAGGCGCTTGCCTCCATGTTCCGGGTGCTCAAGCCGGGTGGCCGCCTGCTGGTGCTGGAGTTCTCCAAGCCGGTGAGCGAAGTGATCGCCAAGCTGTATGATCTCTACTCCTTCAAATTGCTGCCGAAAATGGGCGAAATCGTCGCGAATGATAGCGAAAGTTACAAATACCTGGCGGAATCGATCCGCATGCACCCGGATCAGCAGACCCTGGCAGGCATGATGGAGAATGTCGGTTTCGAACAGGTCGAGTTTTACAACCTGACCCAGGGCGTGGTCGCCCTGCACCGCGGTTACAAGTTTTAAGGTCGCCTATGCCGATGGATGCCATGGTCACCGCAGTGATCGAAACCAGCCTCAACCAGTTGCTGGCCCTGGACAAACAGAGCCCGGAGCGGTTGCGCAAGCTGACGGGCAAGGTACTCAAACTGGAGCTGCGCGAGCTCAAGCCGCTCTGGTTTGTCTTCTCGGAGCGCCGTCTGGATGTGCTGGCCAGGTTTGAAGGGCAGGCGGATGCGGTGCTGAGCCTCTCCCTGACCGCCCTCGGTCTGCTCAAGGAGCCTTCCGCCCTGACCCGCTACATCCGCGAGGAGAAGCTGGACCTGAGCGGTGACCCCCAGCTGGTGCAGGCATTCAGCGCCCTGCTTGGCGAGCTCGATATCGACTGGGAAGAGGAACTGTCCCGCTACACCGGCGACGTGGTGGCCCACACCCTGTGCAGTGGTGCCCGTCAGGCTCGCCGTTTTGTGGGGCGAGAGTTGTGCCGTTCCCAGCGTCAAGTGGCTGAGTATCTGACCGAGGAGGCGAGGCTTGCCCCGGGTCCGCTGGAAGTGGCGAGCTTCAATGACGATGTCGAAGAGCTGGCCCAACAGATGAAGGCGATCGAGTTGCGGCTTGCCCGCCTCGAACAGCAGGTGAGCTGATGACCCCGAAGGAGTTCAAACGCCTCTATCGCATCGTCAGCATCCTGCTGGAACAGGGCATCGACGAGCTGGTGCCCGCCCGTTATCAGCCCTGGCCTGGCCGTCTGGCCCGTCGCAGTCTGTTCTGGCTCAAGAACAAGCAACAGGGCATGAGCCGTGGCGCCCGCATTCGCCTCGCCTTCGAGGCCCTGGGTCCCATCTTCATCAAGTTCGGCCAGATGCTCTCGACCCGCCGAGACCTGCTGCCCCCTGACATTGCCGAAGAGCTGGCCCTGCTGCAGGACAGGGTGCCTCCCTTCTGTGGTCAGGCCGCCCGTCGCCAGATAGAAGAGAGCCTGGGTTGCCCCGTCGAGACTCTGTTCGATGACTTCGACGAGACGCCGCTGGCATCCGCCTCCATCGCCCAGGTGCACACCGCCCGGTTGAAGGAGAACGGCCGCGAGATCGTCATCAAGGTGATCCGTCCCGATATCGAGCCGGTCATCGAGGCCGACCTGCGCCTGATGCAGGCCCTGGCTCGTCTGGTGGCCCGTTTCGTGCCCCAGAGTGGCCGACTGCGCCCCGTCGAGGTGGTGGAGGAGTATCGCAAGACCATACTCGACGAGCTCAACCTGATGCGCGAAGCGGCCAACGCCATCCAGCTGCGCCGCAACTTCACCGGCTCCGAGGCGCTCTATGTGCCCGAGGTGTTCACGGACCATTGCCGTGAGCAGGTGCTGGTGATGGAGCGTATCTACGGCATTCCGGTTTCCGACATTGCCGCCCTTGAGGCCAACGGCACCAACATGAAGCTGCTGGCCGAGCGCGGAGTGGAGGTGTTCTTCACCCAGGTGTTCCGCGACAGCTTCTTCCACGCCGACATGCACCCGGGCAACATCTTCGTCTCTTTCGAACACCCCGAGAATCCGCTCTGGATCGGCATCGACTGCGGCATCGTCGGCACCCTCAACCGGGAAGACAAGCGCTACCTGGCGGAGAACTTCCTCGCCTTCTTCAACCGCGACTACCGCCGTGTGGCCGAGCTGCACGTGGAGTCAGGCTGGGTACCGCCCGATACCAAGGTGGACGAGTTCGAGTTCGCCATCCGCACCGTGCTGGAGCCCATCTTCGAGAAACCGCTCTCCGAGATCTCCTTCGGCCACGTGCTGCTCAATCTGTTCAACACCGCCCGTCGCTTCAACATGCAGGTGCAGCCGCAACTGGTGCTGCTGCAAAAGACCCTGCTCTATGTGGAAGGGCTGGGTCGCCAGCTTTATCCCCAGCTGGATTTGTGGCAGACCGCCAAGCCCTATCTGGAAAACTGGATGCACGAGCAGGTCGGCCCCAAGGCGGTGTGGAATGCCATCAAGGAGAAGGCGCCGTTCTGGGCGGAGAAACTGCCGGAGCTGCCGGAGCTGGTCTACGAGACCCTGCGTCAGGCCCGCCATCAGCAGCACCACTTCGACCAGATGTTTGCCGATTTCCGTCGCCACAGTCGCCGTCAGGGGCAGGCCCGCTACCTCTTAGGGGTTGGAGCCAGCCTGCTGCTCGCGGGTGTATTCTTGCTGACCCAGAAACAACACATTGAGTGGGGACAAATCAGCCTCGCCGGCGCCGGGTTATGCTGGCTGCTGGGTTGGTTGCGAACCCGTTCCCATTAAATAACCTGCGCCATCGGGCGCCTATCCGGAGAGAAAGTCATGGGTGGTATCAGTATTTGGCAGTTGTTGATCATCGCAGTCATCGTCGTGCTGTTGTTCGGCACCAAGAAATTGCGCGGTATCGGCGGCGATCTGGGCGCGGCGGTCAAGGGGTTCAAGAAGGCGCTCTCCGATGAGCCGGCCGACACCAAACCCGAGCAGAAAGATGCCGAGTTCCCGACCAAGCAGTTGAACGAGACGGCCAGCAACGCCGAAGCCGCCAAGCAGAAAGACAAAGATCAGGCCTAAGCCATGTTCGACATCGGTTTTTGGGAACTGGTCGTCATCGGCGTCGTCGCTCTGGTGGTGCTGGGTCCCGAGCGGTTGCCGGTCGCGATCCGCACCGCCAGCCACTGGATAAGGCTGATCCGCAGCACCGCCAACTCGGTCAAGGCCGAGCTGGAACAGGAGCTCAAGTTGCAGGATTTGCACAACGATCTGAAGAAGGCCGAACGGTTGCAGATGAACAACCTGAGCCCCGAGCTGCAGGAATCCATCGAGCAGTTGAAAGCGGCCGCCCAGTCGGTGAATCGTCCCTATCAGGGGGAGAACGAGATCCGCCCGCCTCGGGAGCCCGCCCAGGCTGAGCCAGCCACTCCGGTGGCGGCCCCGGCGCCCACCCCAGAGGTGCCACCGGTCAACAGCCAGCGAGAGAGCGAGCCTGTGCCCGCCAGCGAGTCCACAGCCAAAGGGGAGGGTAAGCCATGAGTCAGGCAGAACAGCCCCTCATCAGCCATCTGGTGGAGCTGAGAACCCGTCTGCTGCGCGCCATCTCCGCCATCCTGCTGGTGTTCATCGCGCTCATCTACTTCTCCAACAACATCTACGACTTCGTGGCCCAGCCGCTGCTCAGCCAGTTGCCGGCAGGTACCAGCATGATAGCGACGGATGTGGCGACACCCTTCATCACGCCCATCAAGCTGACCCTGGTGGTCTCCTTCTTCGTGGCGATCCCCTATCTGCTCTATCAGGCCTGGGCTTTCATCGCACCCGGTCTGTACCAGCACGAACGGCGGCTGATCCTGCCCCTGGTGGCCTCCAGCGCCGTGCTGTTCTATGCGGGGATGGCGTTCGCCTACTACGTGGTGTTCCCCCTGGTGTTCGGCTTCTTCACCAGTACCGCCCCCGCCGGGGTGACGGTGGCGACCGACATCGCCAGCTACCTGGACTTCGTGCTGACCCTGTTCTTCGCGTTCGGGGTGGCGTTCGAGATCCCGGTGGCCACCATACTGCTCTGCTGGACCGGGGTGACCACCCCCAGGAGCCTGAAGGAGAAGCGCCCCTACGTCATCGTCGGGGTCTTCGTGGTCGGTATGTTGCTGACGCCGCCCGATGTCTTCTCCCAGACCCTGCTCGCGATCCCCATGTGGGGCCTGTGGGAGATAGGTCTGTTCTTCGCCCGCTTCTACGTGAAGAAAGAGGACGAGGAGCAGCAACAAACGGAAGAGGGGAGCTGAGGCTCCCTTCCTCTTTTCATGCATCCGTTCGAGGCGTATGGTAAGGCCCCATCGAGTAGATGGTTTTCAAATGCCTGATATGCACCTCGTTTGTCCGGAACCCCTGACTCCATGATCGACATCGGTTTGAACCTGACCAGCAGCCAGTTCGCAGGCGAACAGGCCGACCTGGTGGAACGCGCGCGCGCCGCCGGGGTGGAAGCCCTGATCCTGACCGGCACCGATCTGGCCGGCAGCCGCGAAAGCGCCGCATTGGCCGCCCGCTGGCCGGGCTACTGCTTCTCCACCGCCGGGGTACATCCCCATGATGCCAAAAGCGTCGATGAGGCGACCCTGCCTGCCCTGCGCGAACTGGCGGCCCGGCCCCAGGTGGTGGCCATCGGCGAGTGCGGTCTCGACTACAACCGGGACTTCTCCCCCCGCCCAGTGCAGGACGCGGTGTTTGACGCCCAGCTGGCGCTCGCCGCCGAGCTCGGGATGCCGGTGTTTCTGCATTGCCGCGATGCCCATGACAAATTCGTCGAGATCCTGCGCCCCTGGTTGCCCCGCCTGCCGGGGGCCGTGCTGCACTGCTTCACCGGCTCCGATGCCGAGCTGGACGAGTGCCTGGCGCTGGGGTTGCATATCGGGGTGACCGGCTGGCTCTGTGACGAGCGCCGTGGCCAGCTGCTGCGCGAGCAGGTGGCCCGCATTCCGGCGGGTCGCCTGATGATAGAGACGGACGCCCCCTACCTGGTGCCGCGGGATCTGAAACCCAGGCCCAAACGCAACGAACCCGCTTTTTTGCCGCACATCGCCCAGGTGGTGGCGGCCTGCCGTGGTGAAGCGCCCGAGGCCTTGCTGGCCCATACCCGGGCCACCTCCGCCGCATTCTTCCAACTTCCGCTTTTGGAGTGATTCATGGCCACAACTCTTCCGGGGGCCTTCCCGGGCCGTCGCCTGCGCCGGGTGCGCAAACATGACTTCAGCCGCCGCCTGGTGCGCGAAAACGTACTGACCGTCGACGATCTCATCTATCCCGTGTTCGTGCTGGAGGGGGAGGGTCAGCGAGAGGCCGTTGCCTCCATGCCGGGGGTGGACAGACTCTCCATCGATCTGCTGCTCGAAGAGGCCGCCGAACTGGTGGCCCTGGGTGTGCCGGCGGTGGCCCTGTTCCCGGTGACGCCGCTGGAGAGAAAGAGTCTGATGGCGGAAGAGGCCTACAACCCGGATGCCCTGGCCCAGCGGGCGACCCGTGCCCTCAAGGCTCGCTTCCCGGAGCTCGGGGTCATCACCGATGTGGCGCTCGACCCCTTCACCACCCATGGCCAGGACGGCATCATCGATGACGAAGGCTATGTGCAGAACGACATCACCACCGAGATCCTGGTGAAGCAGGCGCTCTCCCATGCCGCCGCCGGGGCCGACATGGTGGCACCGTCCGACATGATGGACGGCCGCATCGGTGCCATCCGCGCGGCGCTGGAGGAGAATGGCTTCGTCAACGTGCAGATCATGGCCTACTCCGCCAAGTACGCCTCCCACTACTACGGCCCGTTCCGCGATGCGGTGGGCTCCGCCGCCAACCTCGGCAAGAGCAACAAGGCCACCTACCAGATGGACCCGGCCAACGGCAACGAAGCCCTGCACGAGGTGGCCCTCGACATCGCCGAAGGGGCAGACAGCGTCATGGTCAAGCCGGGCATGCCCTACCTGGACATCATCCGCCGGGTGAAGGATCAGTTCGGCGTGCCGACCTTCGCCTATCAGGTGAGCGGCGAGTACGCCATGCACATGGCGGCGATCCAGAATGGCTGGCTCAAGGAGAAAGAGTGCGTGATGGAATCCCTGCTCTGCTTCAAGCGGGCCGGGGCCGATGGCATCCTCACCTACTTCGCCAAGCGGGTCGCCCAGTGGTTGAAAGAGGACGCCCGACGCTGAGGCGGGGAGTGTCCATGCCCTCACAATGCCGGCCCTCGGGCCGGCATTGTCGTCTCTGGCAGATGAAGTGCTGGTTTTATGAACAAAATGCCTGAAAAAGTGGGCAACAAGCCCGTCTCTTGGCGGCAAAGGCTTGATAAATGGGGTTTCTGCCTACATCTTAGATGGTCCAAGCAGGCTTCTGGACGGCAGGGGCTGCAGAGCATTTAGAGGTACCGCAGATGACTAACCCTTTGCTGACAATGGACTCGCTGCCTCCCTTCAGCCAGATCCAGCCCGATCAGGTGCAACCTGCCGTGACGCAGGCCATCGCCGATTGCAAACAGAAGATTGAGGATGTGCTGGCCCAGAAGGAGCCTCACACCTGGGACAGCCTGATCGCCCCGCTGGAAGAGGTCAACGACCGCCTCTCCCGGATCTGGTCCCCCATCAGCCACCTCAACGCCGTGCAGAACAGCGAGGCGCTGCGGGCGGCTCACGATGCCTGCCTGCCGCTGCTGTCCGAATTCCAGACCTATGTCGGTCAGCATGAAGGGCTCTATCAAGCCTATCTGGCCCTCTCCGAGAGCGATGACTTCCCCCGGCTGGATGATGCCCAGCGCAAGGAGATCCTGAACACCCTGCGCGATTTTCGCCTCTCCGGCATCGGTCTGCCTGCCGAGGCGCAGCAGCGTTACGGCGAGATCCAGGCCCGCCTCTCGGAGCTCGCCTCCCGTTTCAGCAACAACGTGCTGGACGCGACCCAGGGCTGGCACAAGCTGGTGACCGACGAGGCCGAGCTGGCTGGTCTGCCCGCGAGCGCCCAGGCTGCCGCGCGCCAGATGGCCGAACTCAAGGGCAAGGAGGGGTGGCTGTTCACCCTGGACATCCCCTCCTACCTGCCGGTGATGATGTATGCCGACAGCCGCGCCCTGCGTGCCGAGCTGTATGAGGCCTTCACCACCCGCGCCTCCGACCAGGGCCCCAACGCCGGCAAGTGGGACAACTCCGCCATCATGACCGAGTTGCTCACCCTGCGCCGAGAGCTGGCCCGACTGCTGGGCTTTGCCAACTATGCCGAGCTCTCCCTCGCGACCAAGATGGCGGACAAGCCGGAGCAGGTGGTGGACTTCCTCACCGACCTGGCTGCCAAGTCCCTGCCCCAAGGCAAGGCGGAGCTGGAGGAGATCCGCGCCTTTGCCGCCGAGCAGCATGGTCAGGACGAACTGGCGGCCTGGGATCTTGCCTATTACGCAGAAAAGCTCAAACAGCACAAGTTTTCGGTCTCTGATGAGCAGTTGCGTCCTTATTTCCCCGCCGGTCGGGTCGTGAAGGGGCTGTTCGAGGTGGTCAAGCGGGTGTTCGGCATGAAGGTGCGCGAGCGTCTCGGCATCGACACCTGGCACCCGGACGTGCGCTTCTACGACATCTTTGACGCCGATGACGAGCTGCGCGGTAGCTTCTACCTGGATCTCTACGCCCGCGAGCACAAGCAGGGCGGCGCCTGGATGGATGTCTGCCTGGGTCGCCGCTACCGTCAGGACGGCTCCCTGCAAAAGCCGGTGGCCTACCTGACCTGCAACTTCAACGGCCCGGTGGACGGCAAACCGGCCCTGTTCACCCACAACGAAGTGGTCACCCTGTTCCACGAGTTCGGCCACGGCATTCACCACATGCTGACCCGCATCGATGTGGCCGGCGTGGCCGGCATCAACGGCGTGGCCTGGGATGCGGTGGAGCTGCCGAGCCAGTTCCTCGAGAACTGGTGCTGGGAATCCGAGGCGCTGGCCTTCATCTCCGGCCATTACGAGACCGGGGAGCCGCTGCCCGCCGATCTGCTGGAGAAGATGCTGACCGCCCGCAACTTCCAGGCGGCGATGCAGATGCTGCGCCAGCTGGAGTTCGCCCTGTTCGACTTCCGTCTGCACCAGACCTTTGACCCGACCAGAGCGGATCAGATCCCTGCGCTGCTGGATGAGGTGCGCAGCCAGGTCGCCGTGATGACGCCTCCGGCGTTCAACCGCTTCCAGCACAGCTTCTCCCACATCTTCGCGGGCGGCTACGCGGCGGGCTACTACAGCTACAAGTGGGCCGAGGTACTCTCTGCCGACGCCTTCTCCCGCTTCGAGGAGGAGGGGATCTTCAACCCGGCCACGGGCCACTCCTTCCTGAAGAACATTCTGGAAAAGGGCGGCTCCAGGGAGCCGATGGAGCTGTTCCGTGCCTTCCGTGGCCGGGAGCCCCAGGTGGATGCGCTGCTGCGTCACAGCGGTATCGCCGCGTGAGGTCCCGCCGCCACAGTGAGCCTCGATTGGATGAGCTGCCGCGCCACTGCGGGAGCTTCAAGCAGGTACACATTTGCGGCATAGTGGGATCGAAACGTGATTTTTGATAGAAAAAGGGACCTTTTGGTCCCTTTTTCCAAGCCTTTTTAATATCTTGCGGAGTGCATGTTTGCACTGTCCCCGCCTCTTCAGTAGAGTCGGGTTCTACCTTCCAGGGAGAGAAAGAACCTTGCCATGAGGCGAGCACTCGAGTCTGTCTATCAAATCATCTCCAGCCTGTCTCATTCGAGTGGTCAGGGATATTTTGATGCCTTTGTGAGTGAAATCGCCAACGCGGTGGGGGCTGACTTCGTCCTGGTGTCCGGCAAGGATCAGGCGGGTCTGTTCTTTACCGTGCATGCCGCCTATCCCGCCTCCCTCGACATCAACTCCTACAGCTTCCCCCTCGCCGACACTCCGGGGGAGATCGCCATGCAACAGGGTGAAGCCTGGTTCAGTGATCGCACCCGCCAGCTGTTCCCCCACGCCGCCGTGCTGGAGCGCTGCGAGGTGAGAGCCTATGCCGGCGTCGCGCTCAAGAACGCCGAGGGAGAGACCATCGGCCTGTGCAGCGTCATGTTCAAGCGGGCCATGCCGAGAATGGAGAAGATAGTGGGCCTGCTGCGTCTGCTGGCCCCGCTCGCCGGTCGTGAACTGGCGCTGATGTATCAGCAGCGCCAGAGCCAGGAGCAGCCGGCGCAACCGGAACATCACCACTTCCTGGACACCATGATGTCCCATGCGCCCGTGGGCATCGGCAAGGTGGATCTGGGCGGCAAGATCCTCTGGGCGAACCCGGCCATCGAGAAGATGCTCGGCTACAGCCAGGAGGAGCTGCAACAGCTCACCGTCGCCGAAATCAACCATCCGGACGACTGGCAGACCAGCATTGCGCTCTACGACGCCCTCAAGCGGGGAGAGCGTCCCGCGTTTACCCAGGAGAAGCGTTATCTCCATCGGGATGGGACCGTCCTGTGGGGGCGGGTGACGGTGACCCTGATCCGCAACGAGCAGATGCACCCCGACTATCTCATGGTGGTGCTGGAGAACATCGATCCCATCAGGCGCCATGCGGAGCAGCTCAAGCTCTCCCACCGGGTCTATGACAACCTCTCCGAAGCCATTCTGGTGTGCGATGCCGACAGTCGCATCATCTCGGTCAATCCGGCCTTCGAGAAGATCACCGGTTACAGCGAGGAGGAGGCGTGTGGCCAGCGGCCCAGCATGCTCAAGTCCGGACTGCACGATCAGACCTTCTATGCGGACATGTACCACGCCCTGGAGCGGGTGGGGATCTGGCGTGGCGAGGTGTGGAACAAGCGCAAGAACGGCAAGCTTTATCCCCAGCAGCTGATGATCAGCGCCGTGCGGGAAGGGGGCAAGATCAGTCAGTACATCGCCATCTTCAGCGATCTTTCCCAGACCAAGCTGGCGGAGCAGAAGATCGCCGCCCAGGCCAACTACGACAACCTCACCGGCCTGCCCAACCGCTGGCTGTTCGGTCGCTGTCTGGCCCGCTTCTGCGAGCGGGGGGAGCGCTTCGCCCTCATGGTGCTCGACCTCAACAACTTCAAGGCGGTCAACAACAGCATGGATCACCATGTGGGCGACGCCCTGCTGCGGGAAGTATCGGATCGGCTGGTGAGCCGGGTGCGCACCGAGGACCTGGTGGCCCGCATCGGCGGCGACGAGTTTGCCTTCCTGGTGCCCGGCATCGTCAACCGCCGTCAGGCCGAGGTGTTTGCCAAGCAGGTGATCGGCGGTTTTGCCCGTCCCTTCATGCTGGCCAACCAGCACCTCTATGTGACCGCCACCCTGGGGATCACCCTCTGTCCCAATGACGGCGGCGACAGCGACGAGCTCTTGCGCAATGCCGAGCAGGCCCTGTTCGTCGCCAAGCGCCAGGGACGCCCCCTCGGCACCTACAACGCCTCCATGCGGGAAGAGGTGAGCCAGCGCCACCAGATGCAGCACGATCTGGCGGAGGCCATCAAGCTGGGCCAGCTGACCATGGCCTACCAGCCCATCTGGGACAACCGCAGCGGCCGGGTCGCCAAGCTGGAGGCCCTGGTGCGCTGGTATCACCCCCACTGGGGTCAGGTCTCACCGGCGGATTTCATCCCGCTGGCGGAAGAGGCGGGGCTCATCCAGGGGCTGGGTGCCCTGGTGCTGTGGCAGTCTTGCCGGGATCTGGCCAGATTGCAGCAGTCCGGCTTCCCGGATCTGCAGATGTCCATCAACCGCTCCACCCTGGAGTTCCAGACCATAGACCCGGAGGCCAACGAGTGGCTCAGGGTGATCCGCCACTTCGAGCTGGATCCGGCGGACATCATCATCGAGATCACCGAATCTCTGCTGATGGAGACCAGCGATCAGCACAGGGTGCGGATCGATGCTCTGCGCGAGGCGGGCTGCAAGCTGGCCATCGACGACTTCGGCACCGGCTACTCGGCACTGAACTACCTGCGTACCTTCCCGGTGGATCTGGTGAAGATCGATCGCTCCTTCGTGCGCCATATTCCCTTCAACGAGCAGGACCGCCTGCTGCTCGACGGCATCATCAACATCGTGCACAACCTCGGCATGCAGGTGGTGATCGAAGGGGTGGAGACCCGGGAGCAGCTCAACTTCCTCTGCCAGAAGGGGTGCGCCTTCACCCAGGGGTATCTGCTCAGCCGCCCGCTGCCCTTCGACGATCTGACCGAGTACCTGAGTCTCAACCGTCAGGGAATGAACTTGGCGAATCTGACCACGGTGAGCTGACCCCCCGCTTCTGCTATCATGCCGGCTTCTGCGCCGTGATGAGTCCATGTTATGCCCCATATTCAGGTTTTCAGTGAAGTGCCCGCCCGCGATGGCGAGCTCGACACCCTGCGCCAGCGCCTTGCCGACGTGGCGTTTCCCGTTCCCTTCGCCCTGGTGCTGACCGAATCGCGGTTGGAGCTGCGCAAGCTGGACGAACCCAAGCTGGGGGCCGTCTATGTGGACTTCGTGGAAGGGGCGGTGGCCCATAGGCGCAAGTTCGGTGGCGGGCGCGGCCAGTCCATCGCCAAGGCGGTGGGATTGAAGTCGGGAGCCATGCCGACCGTGGTGGATGCCACCGCCGGGCTCGGGCGCGATGCCTTCGTGCTCGCCTCCCTCGGCTGCAAGGTGACCCTGATCGAGCGCAGCCCCGTGGTGGCGGCCCTGCTCCAGGACGGTCTGACCCGGGCGGCGCAGGATCCCGAGATAGGCCCCTGGGTGCGCGAGCGGATGCAACTGCTGCAAGGCCCGGCGGTGGAGACCCTGCTGGCGCTGACCGAGCGGCCGGAGGTCATCTACCTGGATCCCATGTTCCCCCACAAGCAGAAGTCGGCGCTGGTGAAAAAAGAGATGCGGGTGTTCCAGTCCCTGGTGGGGGCGGATCTCGACGCGGATGCCCTGCTGCCGGCGGCGCTCAGGATGGCTGACAAGCGGGTGGTGGTGAAGCGGCCCGACTATGCGGGCTGGCTCAACGAGCACAAGCCCAGCATGGCCATCGAGACCAAGAGCAACCGCTTCGACGTCTATGTGATGGCGGCGCTGGCGAGTTGAGTGGCGACTGGCAGGGAGTCTGAGCGTCAAACGAAGAGGGCCAACCTGATCAGGTTGGCCCTCTTGCTATTCATTGGCTGCGGGGTGGGGCGAAGTGGATCCGCTTTTCTTCCCCTTGCCAGACGAGTTCCAGGGTTGCCAGGTCCGCCAGGCTGAGGCGCTCAGCGCGCTCCAGCAGCAGATATTCCACTCCGTCGCTGGCTTCTATGGTGCGGATCCTGTCCGCCCAGGTTCGTCCATCCCGGTCGGTGATCGTGACGGGCAGTTGCCAGCTTGCGGCGATCTCCAGCCAGTCGTACAGGTCACAGCTGACGGGTTGGTAATCGGCCATGGGGTGTGCGCCTCAGGCTTCCTGCAGCCGGGTGGACCAGCCCATCTTCTGCTGGCGTTCCACCTCGAGGCGCAGCTCGCTGGCGCGCAGGTAGTGCTCGTCCAGCCACCCCTTGGGCAGGGTCAGGGTCAGGGCATCTTCATCGGCTTGCAGCATGAACCTGGGCACAGTGCCCTGGGTCCGGCGCATGCAGAGGATGAGGGAGATGCGCAGGATGCGGGCCAGCCGGATCGCCTGGCGACCGGTGACGGCACCCTGTTTCTCCAGCGGCTCCAGCTTGAATTCATCCCGCTGGTTGAACAGCAGGGCCGACAGCAGCTTCTTCTGCGCGGGGGTGAAGCCCGGCATGTCGATGTTGTCGATGATGTAGGCGGCGTGCTGCGGCGCCTTCTTGTACTCGATGCACAGACCGATTTCGTGCAGCAGGGCTGCGTAGCGCAGGATCGGGCGACCGTAGCGCTTGGAGAGGCGCCAGGCCGGCTGCAACTGGGTGAACGCCTCGATGGCGGTGTCGCGGACCCGCTCGGCGTGCTCCTTGTCGAGCTGGTAGCGGCTGATCAGGCTGTCAGCGGTGCGATCCCGGGCATCACAGTCGTGATTGTTGCCGAGCAGGCCGTAGATGAGCCCTTCACGCAGGGCACCGCCCGCCAGGGTCATGCTCTCGATGTCGAGGGTCTCGAAGATGGCGATCAGGATGGCGAGACCGGAGGGGAACACGGTCAGCCGTTCGGCCGCCAGCCCTTCGAGCTGCAACTGATCGAGTCTGCCGCAGGCGATGGCCTGACCCATCAGCTCTTGCAACTTGGGCAGGGTGACCCGCTCGCTCTTGCCCTGGGCCAGCATGATCTCCTGCAGCGCCTGGACGGTGCCGGAGGCGCCGACGCAGGTGCGCCAGCCGAGAACGCGGTAGTCCGCAGCCACTTTCTCCAGTACCGCCTTGGCGGCGGCAATGGCCTGGTTGAAGCGCGTCTCGGAGAGCTCGCCATCACCGAAGTGGTTGTTGAGCCAGGTGACGCAGCCCATGTGCAGGCTGTTGAGCAGCTTGGCTTCGCTCTGCTCGCCGATCACCAACTCGGTGCTGGCACCGCCGATGTCGATCACCAGCCGGTTGCCTTCCCCTGCCGACGTCCAGGAGACGCCTTCATAGATGGTCTTGGCTTCTTCCTCGCCCGAGATGATCTCGATGCTGTGGTTGAGCACCCGTTCCGCTTCGCTGATGAATTCGTCGACGTTGGTGGCCAGGCGCAGGGTGGCGGTGCCCACTACCCGGATGTTGTCGGACGGGATGTCCTGCAACTGCTCGGAGAAGAGGCGCAGACAATCCCAGCCCCGCTCCATGGCGGCACGGTTGAGGCGAAAATCGGCATCGAGGCCCGCGGCGAGGCGTACCTTGCGCTTGACCTTGGTGACGGTGCGCAGGGCACCGGCGACCTCGCGCACCACCAGCATGTGAAAGCTGTTGGAGCCGAGGTCGATGGCGGCATAGAGAGGCGAGTTGTGCAACTTGGCCGATCCCTCAGTTCTTGCGGGGGGGACGACGACGGTTGTTGCTGTTGCCACCGCCCTGGCGATCCCGCATGTTGCGGTTCACCGGCTGGCGGTTGCGGAACACCCGTTTTGGCGCAGTGACGTCATCCAGCAGCGCCTCGCGGTCATACTTGCTGACCGGGATGGGGTGGTGGATGTACTCCTCGATGGCCGGCAGGTTGAAGGCATAGTCTTCACAGGCCAGGCTGATGGAGTGACCGCTTCTGCCGGCGCGGCCGGTACGACCGATGCGGTGGACATAGTCTTCGGCATCGTCGGGCAGGTCGTAGTTGAAGACGTGGGTCACGTCGGGGATGTGCAGACCACGGGCAGCCACGTCGGTGGCGACCAGGATATCCAGGGTACCCTTGGTGAACTCTTCCAGGATCTTCATCCGCTTCTTCTGCGGCACGTCGCCGGTCAGCAGGCCGACGCGGTGGCCGTCGTTCTCCAGCCAGGCGTGAACGTCTTCACAGACGTGCTTGGTGTTGGCGAAGACGATGGCTTTCTCGGGCCACTCCTCTTCCATCAGGGAGAGCAGCAGCAACATCTTGTCTTCGTTGGAGGGGTAGAAGAGCTCCTCCTTGATCCGCACGCCGGTCATCTGTTCCGGTTCGACCTGCACATGTTCCGGGTGGTTCATGTGTTCATAGGCCAGCTCCTGCACCCGCAGGGAGAGGGTTGCGGAGAACAGCATGCTCAGACGCTCGGTGGCGGGGGGCATGCGGCGGAACAGGAAACGGATGTCCTTGATGAAGCCCAGATCGAACATGCGATCCGCTTCGTCCAGTACCACGACCTGGATGTTGCCGAGATCGATGACCTTGGACTTGAAGTAGTCGATGATGCGACCCGTGGTGCCGATCAGGATGTCGACGCCCTGTTCCAGCACGGCCAGCTGCTTGTCGTAGCCTTCGCCACCATAGGCGAGACCGAGCTTGAGCCCGGTGGAGGCTGACATGCTCTCTGCATCGTTATAGATCTGGACGGCCAGCTCCCGGGTCGGGGCCATGATGATGGCGCGGGGCTGGTTGATGAGGCGCGGCCTGGTCAGCGGATGGGTCAGCAAATAGTTGAATGTCGCCGCCAGGAAAGCCAGGGTTTTGCCGGTCCCCGTCTGGGCCTGACCGGCGAGGTCATGACCTTCAACCAGCAGGGGCAGGGACAGTGCCTGGATGGGCGTACAATAGTGAAATCCCTTTGATTCCAGACCAGCCAGAACTTCGGGTTCGAGGCCCATTTGGGCGAATTTTTCGGTCGTTAGATGTGTTTTGCTCATGGCGGTAGGTTATCAGGTTAGGCTTGCAATAATAAACAGGATCATTTCAAATAGGGCAACTATTGCCTTTGTTGAACCATCAATAAAGCCTTAATTACTGACTGGAGTTGGAGATGAGTGACAAGATTGTTCAGCTGAGCGATGCCAGCTTCGAGGCCGATGTAATCAACGCCGACAGCCCTGTTCTGGTCGATTTCTGGGCAGAATGGTGTGGACCGTGCAAGATGATTGCCCCGATCCTGAACGAAGTTGCTCAGGAATATGAAGGTCGCGTGACCGTGGCGAAATTGAACATCGATCATAACGCCGACACTCCGCCCAAGTACGGCATTCGTGGTATCCCGACCCTGCTGCTGTTCAAGAATGGTGAAGTGGCAGCGACCAAGGTCGGCGCCCTGTCCAAGACCCAACTGAAAGAGTTCCTGGACGGCAACCTGTAATAATCAAGAAGGAGCGCATTGCAATAATGCGCTCCTTGTGTTTTATCACCTAGACGCTCACCCTGATTGGTGCTAGTTTATCGCTCGTTTGCTAACCTTTTTGCCTGACTCTTTGCTTAACTACCAGCCTGGCAAGTCAAATCCGATCAGCATCAATCCAGCAGACTGTCTCCTCATTTCAATCCTTGCTTACAGACTTTCACCACTATGAATCTGACTGAACTTAAGAACACTCCTGTGTCCGAGCTGGTCCAGCTTGGCGAATCCATGGGGTTGGAAAATCTGGCTCGGGCGCACAAGAAAGACATTATCTTTGCAATCCTCAAGGCGCACGCCAAGGGCGGCGAGGATATCTTTGGCGACGGTGTGCTGGAAATCCTGACCGACGGTTTCGGTTTCCTGCGCAGTGCAGACGGCTCTTATCTCGCTGGTCCGGATGACATCTATGTCTCCCCGAGCCAGATCCGCCGCTTCAACCTGCGTACCGGCGATACCATTTCCGGCAAGATCCGGCCGCCGAAAGAGGGCGAGCGCTATTTCGCCCTGCTCAAGGTCAACGACGTCAACTACGACCGTCCGGAAAACTCCCGCAACAAGATCCTGTTTGAAAACCTCACTCCCCTGCACGCCAACGAGCGTCTGCGCATGGAGCGTGGCAACGGTTCCACCGAAGACATCACCGCCCGTGTACTGGATCTGGCATCCCCGATCGGCAAGGGCCAGCGCGGTCTCATCGTTGCACCGCCCAAGGCCGGTAAGACCATGCTGCTGCAGAACATCGCCCAGAGCATCGCCTACAACCACCCGGATTGTGAGCTGATCGTGCTGCTGATTGACGAGCGTCCGGAAGAAGTGACCGAGATGCAGCGCATGGTGAAGGGCGAAGTCATCGCCTCCACCTTCGACGAGCCGGCCTCCCGTCACGTCCAGGTCGCCGAAATGGTGATCGAGAAGGCCAAGCGTTTGGTCGAGCACAAGAAGGATGTGGTGATCCTGCTGGACTCCATCACCCGTCTGGCCCGCGCCTACAACACCGTCATCCCGTCTTCCGGCAAGGTGCTGACCGGTGGTGTGGACGCCAACGCCCTGCACCGTCCGAAACGTTTCTTCGGTGCGGCGCGCAACGTCGAAGAGGGCGGCAGCCTGACCATCATCGCCACCGCGCTGATCGATACCGGCTCCAAGATGGATGAAGTCATCTACGAAGAGTTCAAGGGTACCGGCAACATGGAGCTGCACCTCTCGCGCAAGATTGCCGAGAAGCGCGTCTACCCGGCCATCGACATCACCCGCTCCGGCACCCGCAAGGAAGAGCTGCTGACCGCCCCGGACGAGCTGCAGAAAATGTGGATCCTGCGCAAGATCATTCACCCCATGGGCGAGATCGACAGCATCGAGTTCCTCATCGACAAGCTGGCTGCGACCAAGACCAACGACGAGTTCTTCGACTCCATGAAGCGTCAACAGAAGTAACAGTCTCTTCAATGACAAAACCGCGGCCCAGGTCGCGGTTTTTGTTTATCTATTTCACGGCTGGCTTAGTAGTATGAAGCCTCGATGTCACAAGGAAAGGGACGTCATGAAGCTGGTGTTGTTCATATGGATGGGTTGGTTGTGGCTGGCGGCCCCGGTGCATGCCGATTCCCCGCCGCAATTGCAGGCTCCCCTGGTGGCGGACGAGGGACTGGAGGGGCATCGGGCGTACCTGGACGGCCGCATGGCGCTCGGGCAGTTTGATGCCATGGACTCGTTGCTCGAGACCCTGTCGGTGGGGCAGCGGGAGTTCCTGTTGTTCCAGTTGCTGGGTGAGCTCAAGTCATCGGGCGCACCGAGCCCGGCGCTGCTGGCCTGGGTGCGGGCACAAGCGGCCAAGGCGCCACAATGGCTGGTGGAAGGGAAGGTGGACGGTTTCCTGGTGCAGCTACCCGCCTATGACTTCCCCGCCGAGGCCCGGCTGGTGCTGAGCCACTGGCAGCAGCTGGCCTGGCAGGACAACTATCGCCAGTTGCTGGAGCAGGATCGCTTCGACTTCAAGCAGGTCTACTACAGCCGCAATCCCGAGCTGGCACAGCAGCAGCAGGCCCTGCTGGCGGTGCTCGATCGGCAGCCGGTATCCGTGCTGCGTCGGGAGGCGCAGCGGCTTGCTGCCCTCAATCTCTTCCTGCCGGACAACCAGTTGCTGCTGCACTTCATCGAACAGACCGGGGAGACGGCACTCTACCTCAAGCTGTGGCGTCAGCCAGTGGATCACGATAGCCTGACTGCGCTGCACACCATTTCCCGCTTTTATTCAGGGCAGGAGGCGAGCGATCTGCTGATCGCCGCCAGCCAGAACAGCCGCCTGATGGTCCCCGCCCTGCACCAGCTCAGCCGCCTCTCCCCTTTGCCGGACGGGGCCCAGCAGTTCCTCCTGGCCGAACTCGGCAAGCACCAGTATGGCGGGCTGGTGGCCGGCCTGTTGTTGCAGATGAACGAGCCCAGGCTCCTGGGTCAATTGGCAAACCGGCTGACGCTTCAGGAGCGGCGACACGCCTCGTCCGTCATGAGGTCCGATACGGGTACACCGGATACGCCGCCAGGGTTATAATGCGGGACCACCTGATCCCGCTGGGGTACTTGCATGAAATACAAGGACTTGCGTGATTTTATCGCGCAGTTGGAACAAAACGGACAGCTCAGGCGCATCAGTCGCGAGATAGACCCCTATCTGGAGATGACCGAGATCAGCGACCGTACCCTGCGTGCGGGGGGCCCGGCTCTGCTGTTTGAGAATCCCAAGGGCTACACCATGCCGGTGTTGACCAACCTGTTCGGCACGCCGGACCGGGTTGCCATGGGCATGGGCCAGCCCAACGTCAGCGCCCTGCGCCAGGTGGGGACCTGGCTCTCCTATCTGAAAGAGCCGGAGCCGCCTCGCGGGCTCAAGGAGCTGATGGAGAAGCTGCCCATCTTCAAGCAGGTACTCAACATGCCGACCAAGCGGCTCTCTTCGGCCCCCTGTCAGCAGGTGGTGCTGGAAGGGGACGCGGTGGATCTGGATCAGATCCCCATCCAGCACTGCTGGCCCGGGGATGTGGCGCCCCTGGTCACCTGGGGTCTGACCATCACCCGCGGTCCCTACAAGAAGCGGCAGAACCTCGGCATCTATCGCCAGCAGAAGATCGGCAAGAACAAGCTGATCATGCGCTGGCTGGATCACCGGGGCGGCGCCATCGATTTTCGCGAGTGGCAGGAGGCCCACCCGGGCGAACGCTTCCCGGTGGCGGTGGCGCTGGGCGCCGATCCGGCGACCATCCTGGGCGCGGTGACGCCGGTGCCGGACAGCCTCTCCGAATACGCCTTTGCCGGTCTGCTGCGGGGTAGCCGTACCGAGGTGGTGAAGGCGCTGAGCTGCGATCTGGAAGTGCCCGCCAGCGCCGAGATCGTGCTGGAAGGCTATCTGGAGCCGGGGGAGATGGCCCCCGAAGGACCTTACGGCGATCACACCGGCTACTACAACGAAGTGGACGAGTTCCCGGTCTTCACCATCACCCACATGACCATGCGCCGGGATGCCATCTACCACAGCACCTACACCGGCCGTCCGCCCGATGAGCCGGCGGTGCTCGGGGTGGCGCTCAACGAGGTGTTCGTGCCGCTGTTGCAGAAGCAGTTCCCCGAGATAGTGGATTTCTACCTGCCGCCGGAGGGGTGCTCCTACCGGATGGCGGTGGTGACCATCAAGAAGCGCTACCCCGGCCACGCCAAGCGGGTGATGCTGGGGGTCTGGTCCTTCCTGCGCCAGTTCATGTACACCAAGTTCGTGATCGTCTGCGATGACGACATCAACGCCCGCGACTGGAAGGACGTGATCTGGGCCATCACCACCCGGATGGACCCGGCTCGGGACACCACCCTGATCGAGCACACCCCGATCGACTATCTGGACTTCGCCTCGCCGGTCTCCGGGCTCGGCTCCAAGATGGGGCTGGATGCCACCAACAAGTGGCCGGGGGAGAGCAACCGGGAGTGGGGTCAGCCCATCGTCCAGGACGAGGCGGTAAAGCAGAAGATCGATGCCATCTGGGACGAGCTGAAGATCCTCGACTGAGGGATCCCCGATGCGGCGCGGCCATTGTGACGCAAAAGTGCGGTATTGCCGTGCCGAATTGGGTATGCTCGACGGACCTGACCACCAACTGGTCGCCATAAAAACAGTGAAACCATGAGCGAAGCGGGCCGGGCAGGCCCCTCACAAGGACAAGAATGCAACGTATCAAGTGCCGCGTAGAGGAACTGCGCGAATATGTCGACACCATCTGGCACGTGGCGCTGGCGCCGCAGCAGGAGGTGAGCTTCAAGCCGGGCCAGTATCTGCTGGTGGTGATGAGCGATTCGGACAAGCGCCCCTTCTCCATCGCCAACTCGCCGACCCGCTCCGGCGTGCTGGAGCTGCAGATCGGTGCCACTCCCGAGAATGCCTATGCCGGTCAGGTGCTGGCCCGCATGCGCGAGCAGGGAGAGATCGAGGTCGAGCTGGCCGCCGGCAAGGCGTTCCTGCGCGACGAATCCCCCCGACCGCTGATCCTGATGGCGGGAGGCACCGGCTTCTCCTATGCCCGCGCCATCCTGGAATACCTGATCGGCAGCGGCAGCAAGCGTCCGGTGTTCCTCTACTGGGGGGTACGCCAGGCGCACTGGCTCTACGAGCTGGAGCAGATGCAGCAGTGGGAGCGCGACTACGCGCCGCTGACCTTCATTCCCGTGGTGCAGGAGCCCGAGAGCGACTGGACCGGCAGGACCGGGCTGGTGCACAAGGCCATCATGGATGACTTCGTCAGCCTGCATGACTACGACATCTATGTGGCGGGCCGCTTCGAGATGGCCGGTGCCGCGCGGGAAGAGTTCAAGTTGCTGGGCGCCGAGCCCGAGCGCATCTTCGGCGATGCCTACGAGTTTATCTGACCACGGCCAACCGCAGAGCGTCGATCTGCCCCCTTATCGTCTTGCGAGAGAAGGGGGGATGAGAAACTCGTTGTCCCCATAAAAACGACAAACCCCAGCCTGGCTGGGGTTTGTGCTATCTACGGCGGGTCACGCCGGATCATTCGCCCTTGGCGGCGAGCTGCTGCTCGAGCTGGGCCAGCTTGGCCTCGAGGGCGGTCAGCTTCTCCCGGGTGCGCAGCAGCACCTTGGTCTGCACGTCGAACTCCTCGCGGCTCACCAGATCCAGCTTGTTGAGCTGAGCCTGCAAGACCTGACGGGTCTTTTTCTCCACCTCTTCACCCATGCTGCGAATGCCGGGGGGCAGGGCGTTGTGTATCTGTTTGGCGATCTCTTCCAGTTTTTTCGGGTCGATCATGGGGGTCTCCTTAAGCAATGGCGCCATTCTACCGACAAATCGTCCCCTTTGCCGAGATCGGGGCGGCTTTTTGCGCCATGGATCCCATCGGGCTCTGGTCGGGTCTGGTTGATGTACCCTGGCTGCTACCCTGTGACACCGGGAATCAATTCCAATTCCTTGATGGTGTACACAAAAAAATCAGATCAGATGACTGACCAGAGGCTTATTAATTGTTGCGTTGCTGTTAATATGATTCGGTCGGGTTTGAACCCTACCCCGTCAGGCTCATCATGGATAACAACATAAAAGAGATAAGGATATGAAGAAAAAGCTAATTTACGCGGCCGTCGTCAGTGCGCTGCTGAGCGGTTGTGGTGGCAGTGACGACAACACAGGCGATACCTCAAGCTATCTCGATTATCTGCTGAGCGGCTCCAATGCAGTCCGACCCAGCGCCCTGGCAGCCCGTGCGACCGACGGTACCCTGAAATTCTCCACGGAAACGGCGGATCTCTCCAACCCGGTGTCCGCCCTCTCCACCCTGGATGGCTGGTCGACTACCCAGGCGATCCAGATAGTGCCGGTGACGGCCTCCGGCATCCAGGTCAAGGCGCCGGCCGCTGCTGAATTCGCAGCCTCCGTGGCCCCCCTCTACCTGATGGAGCTGGAGTTTGACAGTGCGGCCCTGCGTCCGAGCGGCGTGAAGAAGGTGCTGACCTATGGGGTAGACTTCGTGGTGGCCGAGACGACCGGCAAGCTGAATCTGGTGCCGCTCAAGCCGCTCAACCCCTCTTCCTACTACATGATAGTGGCGACCGATACCCTCAAAGACAGCACGGGTGCCCCCCTGCGACCGGGTAGCGACTACAGCAACTACAAGACCAGCACCGGCAGCAATGCCCAGGAGCAGACCATCAGCGGTCTGATCGCGCTGCAGGAAGGGCTGTTCAAGGCTGCCACCGGCATCACCAGCGACCACGTGATCTTCTCCGACTGGTTCGGTACCCAGTCCGGCGCCGACGTGCTGGTGGCGGTGAAAGGGGCGGCCGCATCCGTGCTCAAGAGCCCGACCCTGGACGCCGCCGCCCTGTGGAAGCAGGACGCCCTGGGCAATACCAGCCTGCCTGGCACCTATACTCTGTCGGTGAGCGGCGGCAGCCCCTTCCTGACCCAGCTGGACGCCGAGAACTTCCTGCCCCAGGAGCAGAAGGATGCGATTGCCGCCGCTTTTGGTGACGGCACTCCACTCCACAATCTGGCCTTGGGGACCACCGTCTACAGCGGCACCGTCAAGCTGCCCTACTTCCTCTCCTCCCCGGCCACCGCCGGCTCCTGGGACAAGGCGAAGACCCAGTCCTGGCACGGTGCCATCCCCAGCCTCTACGCCATCGCGAACGCCCTGAAAGCCCAGGATGCCGAAGTGATCGGCGGCCTGGTGGGGGCGGGCGTGGATCCGGCCCTGCTGGGCGAACTCATCGCCGATCCGAGCCGTCAGGCCGAGCTGCTGGCGGAGGCGAGCAAGCTGATCGGGGTTACCCTCACCTCCGGCGGCAAGGCGCTGGATCCCGAGATGAACATCGGGCGCTTCAACCCGCTGCCGGCACTGGAAGAGGTGCAGTCCGTCCCGATGCGGATCTTCGCCGCCGCACCGCTGGCGAACATCACCGACGTGATCATCTATCAGCACGGCGTCACCTCCGTGAAGGAGAACGCCTATGCGCTGGCCCTTGGCCAGATTGGTGCCGGTGCCCAGGCGAGCAAGAACGTGGCCGTGGTGGTGATCGATCATCCGTTGCACGGTGAACGCGGCTTCGCCCTGACCGGCAGCATGGACTCGGTGACCACCTCCGACAACCCGACCCCCTACCTGAACCTGAGCTACCTGACCGTGGCCCGCGACAACCTGAAACAGAGCGTGGCGGATCTGCTGGGCCTGCGTCTGGCAGTGGGGCTGGCCAATGCCAAGGGCGCCATCGGCACCGCAGGCAGCCTCAAGGTACACTTCCTGGGTCACTCTCTGGGTGCCATCGCGGGGGCCAACCTGCTGGCGGTGGCCAACCAGTCTGTTGGCAACCCGACGGCAGACGCCCTGTTCAAGTTCGACACTGGCGGCCTGGCCATGCCGGGTGGCGGCATAGCGCCGCTGTTGCTGAACTCGCCGACCTTCGGCCCGACCATCCAGATGAGCGTGCTGACCGCTGGCAGTGCGGCCCTGAAGGCAGCCTTCACCGCCTATGCCCCGAACTGCAAGACGGCGGTGCCGACCTGCTTCGTCAACGAGTTCCTGCCGAGCCAGGATGCGGCCACCCAGGCCACGGCGGCCAGCACCCTGCAGAGCTACAGCTTCGCGGCGCAGTCGGTGCTGGATTCGGCAGACCCCATCAACCTGGGGAGCGGTATCGCGGCGGACTTCCCGCTGTTTGCCACCGAAATCGTCGGCGACGGCGCCCTGAGTCTGTCGGATCGGGTGATCCCGAACAGCATCGCCACCGCCCCGCTGGGTGGCACCGAGCCGCTGTTCAAGGTCCTGGCCCTGCAACCGCTGACCGCCACCGGCGCCGCCAACCACAGAGCGGCCCGTTTCGTGGCCGGGGGTCACAGCTCGCTGCTGGCACCGGACGAGAACTTCGATCCGACCGGCGCCGTCACCACCGAGATGCAGACCCAGTTCGGCAGCTTCTTCGCAAGCGGCGGTACCGCGGTCAAGGTGACCGACGGCAGCCTGCTCAAGCAGTAAGCCGGCCGACCAATAAAAACGCCGCCCCTTGGGGCGGCGTTTTTTTATGGCAAATCGGCTCAGGCTGGCCTGTGGTGCCTGTCCAGCCAGCCCTGGGCAAGGCCGATCAGCAGGCCCGCTAGGTGAGCCATGTTGGTGGTCGCTTTGGTTACCGAGCAGTTGCCGGCAACCAGGCCTCACCCCGGCCTGTGGTGCCTGTCCTGCCAGCCTTGGGCAAGGCCGACCAGCAGACCCGCCAGGTGAGCCATGTTGGTGGTCGCTTTGGTTGCCGAGCCGTTGCCGGCAACCAGGCCTCACCCCGGCCTGTGGTGCCTGTCCAGCCAGCCTTGGGCAAGACCGACCAGCAGGCCCGCCAGGTGAGCCATGTTGGTGGTCGCTTTGGTTACCGAGCAGTTGCCGGCAACCAGGCCTCACCCCGGCCTGTGGTGTCTGTCCAGCCAGCCCTGGGCAAGGCCGACCAGCAGGCCGACCAAATGGGCCATGTTGGCTGTGGGGGTGCCGAGCATGTCCAGGAAGCCGAGCACCAGCCAGACCAGCATGAAGCCCATCAGGGCTGGCGGCATGGCGAGGCCGCAATCCGGTTGAAGCCTGGTTCGCAGCCAGCTGTAGCCGAGCAGGGCATAGACCACCCCGGAGAGGCCGCCAAAGCGCGGGCCGCTGACAAAGAACTCGGCGATATTGGGCAGGGCAGCCCCGACGATGAGCAGTATGAACAGCTTGCCGCTGCCGAGGCGCTGCTCTATCTGGCCACCGAGATACCACCACCACAACAGGTTGAACACCAGGTGCAGCACCGAGAAGTGGATGAAGGCCGGGGTGACGTAGCGCCAGGCCTGCCAGTCGGTGAACTGGGCCAGGGTGGGGTGGAAGGCGAGCTCGTCGAAGATGGGCAGGCCGATGGCATCTAGAGCGTAGATGGCCAGGCAGGCGATGATGACCACCAGGGTCAGGGGGCCCGCCTGGTGGAGGAAATCGGTGACCGGATCCGTCATCCCCTTGCTGTAGTCGATCCGGGCATCGGCATGGCCGGATTGCCAGGAGGCCTCCATGTAGCGGGGGTGATTGGGTTCGCTCAGGAAGCGCTTGACCTCCTGCTGGGCCTGGGCGAGGCGCCGTTCGTCTGCCAGCCAGACCGAGACGCCAAGCTCTGACTGGGTCAGCTCGCACGGAATGCCCAGGGTAGCGAGATAATCCACCAGCGCCTGGGCCATGCGGGCGTCACCCAGCACCAGCAGTTGGATCATGCCGGTGGAGGAGGAGCGACCCGCCTCTGTCATGCGTCCCCCGCCTGGATGGGGAACTCCCTGCGCCAGGCCTCGAAACCGCCATCCAGGCTATAGACCTCGTCATAGCCTTGTTGCAGCAGGTACTGGGCCGCCCCCTGGCTGCTGTTGCCGTGATAGCACATCACGATGACAGGGGTATCGAAGTCCACCTCGTTCATAAAGCGAACCAGGGTGCCGTTGGTGAGGTGGAAGGCGCCGACTGCGTGGGCCGTCTCGAAGGATTGGGGATCGCGAATGTCCACGAGACGGGCTTCGCCTGCGCTCAGCTTCTGGTGGGCATCCTGGGCGCTGATATGGGCAAACTGGTCCATTGAGATGTCCTGAAAATGGAAGGTTGAAGGGCAGTTTACCGCAAGCGGCGGTTTGCGCTAAGTGTGCAATGGAGGCGGCATCCAGGGGATCGCAATTTTCTTCAATATCGTGCCGCCCGGGCCGGGTAGGCTCGGGCTTCCCTCAATTGAATGAGCATCATCCATGGAATTCAGTCTGCTGTTATCCATGGCCGGGTTTGCCCTGGCCATGTCCATCTCCCCGGGGCCGGTGAATCTGGTCGCCCTTGGCACCGGCGCCCGGTACGGTTTCACGGCCAGCCTGCGCCACGTGGTGGGGGCCACCCTCGGCTTCATCCTGCTGCTCCTGCTGATGGGGCTGGGTCTTGGTGGCGCCCTGTCCCGCTGGCCTGTGGCGCTGGGGGCCATTCACTGGGGCGGCGTGCTCTTTCTCGGCTGGATGGCCTGGCAGTTGCTGGTGGACAGCGGCGAGGTGAAGGAAGTAGAGGGTGTGCCCCCCGCCTTCTGGTACGGGGCCTTGATGCAGTGGCTCAATCCCAAGGCCTGGCTCGCCGCCAGCATGGGGATGGGAGCCTATGGGATCGCGGGCGGCATGAGCCAGATCGCTTTCTTTACCGGCATCTATCTGGTGATCTGCCTCGGCTCCATCGCCTGCTGGGCCTATGCGGGCAGCCGATTGCAGGGGTGGCTGGTCTCTCCCCGCCGGTTGCGCTGGTTCAATCGGGCCATGGCGCTCTTGCTGCTGCTCAGCGCCGCCTATCTGGTGCGCTCGTCCTGAGGGACGAGCTGCGCTCTGTACTGGCCCGGGGTGGCTGCCACCCGGCGTTTGAACTGGCGCTGGAAGTGGGCCTGATCGGCAAAACCGCTGGCAAGGGCCACTTCCGCCAGGGGCTGCCCCTGGCGCAGCAGGGTGCGGGCGTGGCGAATGCGCTGATCGAGCAGGTAGGCGTGGGGCGTCATGCCGTAATGGCGGCTGAAGGCGCGCACGAAGTGGGAAGGGGTAAGCCCGGCCACCGCACTCAGCTGTGCCAGGGTGAGGGCGCAGGCACTCTCGTCCTGCATCAGCTCGGCGGCTCGCTGCAGGTGCTGGGGAGGGCGGTCATCCCACTTGGCCGGGGTGAGCCTGGCCAGAAGCTGGCGGCTGAAGAGGTGGCAGGCCACTTCGCGAGCCAGGGGATCCGGCTCCGCCACCAGTTGCCGATGAAGCCGGCAGAGCCCCTGGTAGAGCAGGGGATCCCGGCTTGCGGTCATGTCGAAGGGGCGAAACGCGTTGCCGAGCCCGGCCTCCTCCTGCTGGCGCTGCAACCAGAGGTTGTCGATGTAGAACATCAGATAGGACCAGGGCTGGTCCGCGACGGGATTGCAGGCGTGCACCTCTTCCGGGTTCATCAGCACCAGGCTGCCACGGCCGACCTCTTGCAGGCTGCGCTGGTTGAGGTAGTGGCTGTGGCCGCCGGTGATGGCGCCGATGGAGAAGTGGGGGTGGCTGTGCTTGTCATAGCAGACGCGCCGGCCATCCTGCACCGCCCGCGCCTCGATGAAGGGCAGGGCGGGATCGTGCCAGAAGTGGTGCTGATCCTGCGTCGCCCGCGCACGGCTCACGATGTGCTCCTCGGCGGGGGGCTGTTCCCCTGCCGGGCTCGGGGAGCGCGGCAGGGGAAGGGTGACGATGGTTGCTGCATCCTCAGCCGCCGAGATAGGCCTGGCGGACGGCGGGGTTGGCCAGCAGGGCCTCTCCCGTGTCTTGCAGCACCACCCGGCCGTTCTCCAGCACATAGCCGCGATCCGCCAGCTTGAGCGCCTGGTTCGCGTTCTGCTCCACCAGGAAGATGGTCATCCCCTTCTGGCGCAGTTGCTCTATGGTGTCGAAGATCTGCTGGATGACGATGGGCGCCAATCCGAGGGAGGGTTCATCCAGCAGTAGCAGGCGCGGCTTGCTCATCAGGGCGCGGCCGATGGCCAGCATCTGCTGCTCGCCGCCGGACATGGTGCCTGCCCGCTGCTCCAGCCGCTCGTGCAGGCGGGGGAACAGGGTAAAAATCTGATCCAGCAGGCCGCGCTGCTCCGCCTTGTCGACGAAGAAGGCCCCCATCAGCAGGTTCTCCTCCACCGTGAGGCGGGCGAAGATGCGGCGCCCCTCTGGCACCACGGCGATGTCCTTGCGCATGATGCGGGCGGTGGTGAGGGAGTCTATCTGCTCCCCCTCGAACCAGATGGAACCGCTGCTGGGCTTGGGCTCGCCACACAGGGTCATCAGCAGAGTGGTCTTGCCGGCGCCGTTGGCGCCGATCAGGGTGACGATTTCCCCCTCTTTCACCTCGACGCTGACGTCGTGCAGCGCCTGAATTTTGCCGTAGTGGGTCGATACGTTGCGAAGTTCTAACATCTTTTTGTCCTTACGACTCGCCCAGATAGGCCTTGATCACCGCCGGATTGCTGCGGATTTCGTCCGGTTTGCCGTGGGCCAGCGGGGTGCCCTGGTTGACCACGAAGATGCGGTTGGAGATCTCCATCACCAGCTTCATGTCGTGCTCGATCAGCAGCACCGAGACCCCGAACTCGTCCCTCAGGTTGGAGATGAGCTCGTTGAGCTCGTCGGTCTCCTTGGGGTTGAGGCCTGCGGCCGGTTCATCCAGCATCAGCAGTTCGGGCCGGGTCGCCATGCAGCGGGCGATCTCGAGGCGGCGCTGTTGGCCGTAAGCCAGGTTGCCCGCGGCGCGGTTGGCGAGATCCTTGAGGCCCACCTTTTCCAGCCAGAAGGCGGACTGCTCCAACCCCTCTTTCTCGGCACGGCGGAAGGAGGGGGTCTTGAACAGGCCGGCGATGAAGCCGGTATTGAGATGCCTGTGCTGGGCCACCAGCAGGTTTTCCACCGCCGTCATCTCCTTGAACAGGCGCACGTGCTGGAAAGTCCGCACAATGCCCTTGCGGGCGATGAGGTGGCCGGGCAACCCCTGGATCTCTTCACCCTTGTAGCGAATGACACCGCCACTCGGGCGATAGAAGCCGGTCAGGCAGTTGAAGATGGTGGTCTTGCCCGCCCCGTTGGGGCCGATGATGGAGATCACCTCCCCCTTTTCCACATCCAGCTTGACGCCGTTGACCGCGAGCAGGCCGCCAAAGCGCATCGACAGATCTGAGACATCCAACAATGGTTGATTGTTGCTCATTTACGCAGCTCCATATGGGGTCGACTCATGGGCAGCAGTCCCTGCGGCCGCCAGATCATCATGAATACCATCAAGAGACCGAACATCAGCATGCGATATTCGTTGAACTCGCGGGCGAGCTCCGGCAGCACCGTCATCACGATGGCCGCCAGCACCACCCCGATCTGGGATCCCATGCCTCCCAGCACCACAATCGCAAGGACGATGGCCGACTCGATAAAGACGAAGGATTCCGGGCTGATGAAGCCCTGGCGCGAGGCGAAGAAGCTGCCGGCAAAGCCCGCGAAGCAGGCGCCTATGGTGAAGGCGGTCAGCTTGATGATGGTGGGGTTGAGCCCCAGGGACTTGCAGGCGATCTCGTCTTCCCGCAGCGCCTCCCAGGCACGGCCGAGCGGCATGCGCAGCAGGCGGTTGATGACGAACAGGGTCGCCACTACCAGCACCAGGGCCATCAGGTAGAGGAAGATCACCTTGTGGTTGGCGTTGTAGGCGATGCCGAAGAAGTCGTGGAAGGTGCCAAAGCCCCCATCCTTGACGGTGCGGTTGAACTCGAGCCCCCCCAGAGTCGGTTTCGGAATGCCGGAGATCCCGTTCGGACCGCCGGTCAGGGTGGTCATGTTGTTGAGCAGGATGCGGATGATCTCGCCAAAGCCCAGGGTGACGATGGCCAGGTAGTCCCCCCGCAGCCGCAGCACCGGGAACCCGAGCAGGAAGCCGAAGGTGGCCGCCAGCAGACCGGCGATGGGCAGACACTCCCAGAAGCTCAGACCGAAGTAGGTGTTGAGCAGGGCGTAGCTGTAGGCGCCGACCGCATAGAAGCCGACATAGCCGAGGTCGAGCAGACCGGCGAGGCCCACCACCACGTTCAGTCCCAGCCCCAGCATGATGTAAATCAGGGTGAGGGTGGCCAGATCGATGGCGCCGCGAGAGGCCATGAAGGGCCAGCTCACCGCAAACAGCAGCACCAGCACGGCGGTGAGGTTATAGAGCTTGGGGGCCTCTTCGGGGCTTGGCAGCACCAGCTTGGTGAAGCCGACGGAGAAGCCGCTGATGGAGGCCTGGAACAGCCGGCTTATCTGGCCGCGCAGCATCTGGAACCAGAAAACGATGGTGGCGCCCCCCAGCAGCCAGGCCAGCGATACATCGAGGCGGCTCACCACCAGCAGGCGGGAGCCATCGGTCTCCAGCTTGAAGCCGAGCAGCCAGAAGGAGAGCACCAGCAGCACCAGGCTGGCGATGCAGGCATGGATAAATTGACGTTTCATCAGACTTTCTCCACTTCCGGACGGCCGAGAATGCCAGTGATGGTCATGAACAGCAGCACGAGGGCATGCATAGATTGGTTTTTCATACCTTCTCGACCTCCGGACGACCCAGGATGCCGGTGGGCATGAAGAGCAACACGAAGATGAGCAGGGCGAACGCCATCACATCCTTGTACTCGGTGCTGAGATAGCCCGCGGTGAGCGCTTCCACCACGCCGAGCAGCAGGCCGCCCAGTACGGCACCGGGAATGCTGCCGATGCCGCCCAATACCGCGGCAGTGAAGGCCTTCAAGCCTGCCATGAAGCCGAGATAGGGGTTGATGACACCGTAGTACATGCCGAGCAGCACCCCCGCGACGGCGGCCAGGGCGGCCCCCAGCACGAAGGTGATGGAGATGACCACGTGGGTGTCTATCCCTAACAGGTTGGCCATCTTGATGTCTTCGGAACAGGCACGGCAGGCACGCCCCATGCGGGAGCGGCCGATGAACTGGGTCAGCGCCAGCATGGTGACGAAGGTCACCACGAAGATGATGAGCTGCATGTAGGAGAGGCTGGCCTGGAAGCCATCCTCGCCGCCGAGGGTCCAGCCCCCGGAGATCAGAGTGGGCATGGCGATGTCACGCGAGCCCTGGGCCATCCGCATCATGTTCTGCAGGAAGATCGACATGCCGATGGCGGAGATGAGGGGGATCAGGCGGTTGCCGCCCCGCAGTGGACGATAGGCCACACGTTCTATGGACCAGCCATAGCTGCCGGTGATGATGATGCTGACCAGGAAGGCGCCCCCCAGCAGCAGCACGGTGCTGTCGATGCCCATCATCATGAGCCCGGCCATCACCATGAAGGCGACATAGGAGCCGATCATGTAGACCTCGCCGTGGGCGAAGTTGATCATGCCGATGATGCCGTAGACCATGGTGTAGCCGATGGCGATCAACGCATAGGTGCTGCCTATGGTCAATCCGTTCAGCAACTGCTGAACCAGATAAAGAAGGTGTTCGGACATACCGCGTTCCCTGTGTACTTGCCCGCAAAGAAAGGAGGGGTGACTCACGTCACCCCGACCGGCAGATTATTTGAGTTGAGTGGAGGTACCGTCGGCGTGCCACTGGAACACACCGAATTCGAAGCCTTTCAGGTCACCGTTCGGCGCCCAGGTCAGGGGGCCCATCACGGTGTCGATCGGTGCGGCCTTGATGGCGGCAGCGACGGCAGCCGGATCATCCTCGCCCGCCTTGGCGATACCGGCCGCCAGGGCCTGCATGGCGGCGTAGGTGGTCCAGACGAACGGACCGGAGGAGTCCTGACCCTTGGCCTTGAACGCTTCTACGATGGGGGCGTTGGCCGGCACCAGGTCATATTTGTTCGGCAGGGTCACCAGCAGGCCTTCGGAAGCTGGGCCGCCGATGGCGGAGATGTCCTTGTTGCCCACGCCTTCCGGACCCATGAACTTGGCCTTCAGACCCTTCTCGCCAGCCTGGCGCAGGATCAGACCCAGCTCGGGGTGGTAGCCGCCGTAGTAGACGAAGTCGACGTTCTCTTTCTGCAGCTTGGCGATCAGGGCGGAGAAGTCCTTGTCGCCTGCGGTGATGCCCTCATAGGCAACGACCTTGACGCCGGCCTTGTCCAGCGCGGCTTTCACGCTGGAGGCGATGCCTTCACCGTACTGTTTCTTGTCGTGGATGACGGCCACGCGCTGGGGTTTGACCTGCTCGATGATGTACTTGGCAGCGGTCGGGCCCTGGTCGCTGTCCAGACCGATGGTACGCAGGGTCAGCTGGTAACCGCGCTCGGTGATCTTGGGGTTGGTGGAGGCGGGGGTGACCATCAGGACCCCTTCATCTTCATAGATGTCGGAGGCGGGCAGGGTGTTGTCGGAGCAGAGGTGGCCGACCACGAACTTGACGCCGTCGTTGATCACCTTGTTGGCGATGGCCACGGCCTGCTTGGGATCGCAGGCATCGTCATAGATGACGGCTTCGATCTGCTTGCCCTTGATGCCGCCCGCCTTGTTGATCTGCTCGACCGCCATCTTGCCGCCGGTGAACTGCATGTCACCGTACTGGGCGACCGGGCCGGTCAGGGGGCCGGCGATGCCGATCTTGATGGTATCGGCCGCATTGGCCATGGAAACTGATCCAAACAGAGCCAAAGAAACCGCTGCTCTGACTGCCATTTTGCTGAAGTTATGCATTGATTCGTCCCTTAATCAGTGAATTGTTTCATTTTATGCACGTCATTCCGAGCCTGTGTCCCGCCAGCCCGGCGATAGATAAGGTTCTATCATTCCTCGCCGGGCAATAACAAGATGTTAAAGATACTAACCGGAGCAGGCGCGAGAGGGGTTTTGTGAAACTAACACGCAGTTTATTGCTGTTTATTGGAGTTTAATGTTGCTGTGATGGTGCAACATACAGATAACAAATTGTCATGGTGACAATTTCCAGAGTAAAAAACTGACGATATTTCATTCTGCGTCCGCTCTCATTTTGACCAAAATCCGTTTGCGCAAAAAGAAATGACCGCATAGATTAGCCAGCATTGATAATTCACTGGCAGCGCCCGTTAAAACCAAGCCTTTATTCGGGAAATCTGCTACTGTTCCGCCTTTGTTATTCAGGAGACAGAGATGGCAACTATCAAGGATGTCGCCTCGCGCGCAGGCGTATCCATCTCCACCGTCTCACATGTACTCAATCACACCCGTCGGGTCAGCGAAGACGCAACCCAGAAAGTGCTTGAGGCGGTGGCAGAGCTGAACTACGCGCCCAACTCGGTGGCGCGCAGTCTCAAGATCAATTCGACCAAGACCATCGGCATGCTGGTGACCACCAGTGCCAACCCCTTCTTCGCGGAAGTGGTACAGGGGGTGGAAGCCTACTGCTTCGAGCAGGGTTACAGCCTGATCCTGTGCAACACCGAGAACCAGCCGCCCCGCCAGCAGCACTATCTGCGCATGCTGATGGAGAAGCGGGTCGACGGTCTGCTGGTGCTGGGGACCGATATCGACACCCAGTTCAGGGACATGCTGCGTATCCACAAAAACGTGCCGCAAGTGGTGCTGGACTGGGGCAACGAGTGCGATTTCGCCAACGTGATCAACGACAACGCCCGCATCGGCGCGCGTCTGGCGGTGCGCCATCTGCTGGAGCAGGGCCACACCAACATCGTCTGCATCACCGGCCATCTCGCCAAGCCGACTACCCAGCAACGGCTGGACGGGGTGCGCGATGCCCTGGCTGAACAGGGGATGACCCTGAAAGAAGAGCAGATCTTCGAAGGGGACTACGAGAGCCAGAGCGGCTTCGATGCCATGCAGCGCATCCTGGCCCTCACCCCTCGCCCGACCGCGGTCTTTGCCTTCGACGATCCCATGGCCATCGGTGCCATCTGCGCCGCCTGGGAGGCCGGGGTCAAGGTGCCGGACGATATCTCCATGATCGGCTATGACGACGTGGAGATGGCGCGCTTCTCCAGCCCGCCGCTCACCACCATCCGCCACCCCAAGGCCGAGCTCGGCCTGCTGGCGGTGCAGCAACTGGTGAGCCGGATCCGCAACAAGGAGCTGGAAGTGGAGTCCATGACGGTGCAGCCCGAGCTCATCGTCCGCCGCTCGGTCAAGTCCCTGCGCTGACGGCGCCACGGGTGCCATGAACAAGAAACCCCCTCGCCAGCGAGGGGGTTTCTGTTTTTGGGCCCCTCTGGTATCTGGGGGCGTCAGGCCTTGAGACCGAGCCGCCTGGCGAGGCGGTGCAGGTTGCCGCCGTCCAGATCCAGCGCCCGGGCGCTGGCGGCCCAGTTGCCGTCATGGGCCGTCAGGGTCTGCTCGATGAGTTGGCGCTGGAACAGATCGGTGGCGGCGCGCAGGCCGAGGCCGGCAATGGCCGGAGAGGCGGGCTGGCTGACGGTGTCGGCGGGCAGGGATGAGCCCGTCGTCCCCAGGTTGAAGTGGTGGGGTTCCAGGGTCGGCGAGGGGCTGCCCTGCTCGGCCCTGGCCAGCACGGCAGCGCGGTGGATGGCGTGCTCCAGCTCGCGCACGTTGCCGGGCCAGTCGTGGCGCTCGAGCAGTTGCAGCGCTTGTGACTGGATACGCAGCTGCTCCAGCCCCAGGCCGAGCCGGCAGCGCTCGCAAAAGTAACCGGCCAGCAGGGGAATGTCGCCTGGGCGTTCCCGCAGTGCCGGGGCGTGGATCGGGAACACGCTCAGCCGGTGGTAGAGGTCGGCCCGAAACTGCCCCTCGACCACCGCCTGTTTCAGATCCCGGTTGGTGGCCGCCAGGATGCGCACATTCACCTTGAGCGGGGTGTCGTCACCGATCCGCTGCAGATCGCCGTATTGCAGCACCCGCAGCAGCTTGGCCTGCAGCGCCAGGGAGAGCTCCCCTATCTCGTCGAGAAACAGAGTGCCCTTGTCCGCCAGCTCGAACTTGCCCGCCCGATTGTGGATGGCGCCGGTGAAGGCCCCCTTCACGTGGCCGAACAGCTCGCTCTCGGCCACGGATTCGGGCAGGGCGGCGCAGTTGAGGTAGACCAGGGGGGCATGGGCGCGGGGCGAGCCGCCATGCACCGCCTTGGCGATCAGCTCCTTGCCGACCCCGGTCTCCCCCAAAATCAGCACGTTCAGCTCCGAGCTGGCCACCACGTCTATCTCGTGGCGCAACCGGGCCATGGAGGGGGAGTGGCCTATCATCTCCGGCTGCTCGGGGCCGGGCCGGGTGCCGGGGACCAGGGGCTCGCTGCTCTGGCGGGCGAGCCGCTCCAGCAGCAGGGCGTTGTCGAGGGCGGCGGCGGCCAGGGCCCCCACCAGCCGCAGCTCCTCGTCGCTGATGCCGTCGAACTGGGTCGGGTTCATGCCGTCTATGGTCAGGGCGCCGATCAGCGCCTGATCCGAGAAAAGCGGCAGGCCGACGCAGGCGTGTACCTTGAAGTCGTCGTGATCCGGCAGCAGGCCGTCATAGGGGTCGGGCAGGGCGCTGTCGGCAGGGAAGCGCACCACATCCCCGGCGCGGGCGATGGCCTCGAGGCGCGGGTGATCCTTGAGGGCGAAGCGGCGACCCAGCACGTCCTGCATCAGGCCGTCGATGGCCAGCGGAATGAACTGGCCCCCCTCGTAGCGCAGCAGGGCCGAGGCATCGGAGTTCAGCAGGCTGCGCACGCTCTGGATCAGGCGGTGGAAGCGGTCCTGATGAGAGATGCCGAGTTGCAGGTCGAGGGCGATGCGCGCCAGGCTGTCGGTCGAGATCACGATAATTGTCCAAATGACAGTATGTTTGTGATTTTGACTATAACGGTGTGATGTCATAATGACAATTCTTGATATTAGAAACCATTAAAAACAACGAGTTACATGTTGGCACGTCCGCTGCAATAGCTGGTTCAGTTGAACATCCACTATTGCATTCGAGGAACTGCCTGATGAGCATTCACGTCAAGAACAACATCCACTGGGTCGGCCAACGGGACTGGGAGGTACGCGACTTCCACGGCACCGAGTACAAGACCCACAAGGGCACCAGCTACAACAGCTACCTCATCCGCGAAGGGAAAAACGTGCTGATCGACACCGTCGATCACAAGTTCAGCCGGGAGTTCGTACAGAACCTGGCGGCCGAGATCGATCTCGCCGCCATCGACTACGTGGTGATCAACCACGCCGAGGAGGATCACGCCGGCGCCCTGACCGAGCTGATGGCCCGCATTCCCGGCACCCCCATCTACTGCACCCACAACGCCATCGACTCCATCACCGGCCATCATCACCACCCGGAGTGGAACTTCCACCCGGTCAAGACCGGTGACAGCCTGGACATCGGCAACGGCAAGCAGCTGGTGTTCATCGAGACCCCCATGCTGCACTGGCCCGACAGCATGATGACCTACATGACCGAGGACGCGGTGCTCTTCTCCAACGACGCCTTCGGCCAGCACTACTGCGACGAGCACCTGTTCAACGACGAGGTGGATCAGAGCGAGCTGATGGAGCAGTGCCAGCGCTACTACGCCAACATCCTCACCCCCTTCAGCCCCCTGGTGACCGCCAAGATCAAAGAGGTGCTCGGCTTCAACCTGCCGGTGAGCATGGTGGCCACCTCCCACGGTATCGTCTGGCGCGAGGACCCCACCCAGATCATCCTGAAATACCTGGAGTGGGCCGACCACTATCAGGAAGATCGCATCACCTTGTTCTACGACTCCATGTCCAACAACACCCGCATGATGGCCGACGCCATCGCCCAGGGCATCCACGAGGTGGACCCCGGCGTGGCGGTGAAGATCTACAACGTGGCCCGCCACGACAAGAACGAGATCCTGACCCAGGTGTTCCGCTCCAAGGGGATACTGGTGGGATCCTCCACCATGAACAACGTCATGATGCCCAAGGTGGCGGGCATGCTCGAGGAGATCACCGGCCTGCGTTTTCGCAACAAGCGTGCCTCGGCCTTCGGCAGCTACGGCTGGACCGGCGGTGCGGTGGACCGGATCCAGACCCGATTGATGGACGCAGGCTTTGACATCAGCATCTCCCTCAAGGCCAAGTGGCGCCCGGATGGTTCGGCGCTGGCCGAATGCCGCGAGCATGGCCGCCAGCTCGCCCGTCAGTGGGCGTTGCACCCGCTGGACGCTCCCCGCCCGATCACCACAACCCAGACAACCGTGACGCCCGTCCTCGCGATGCCTGCTGTTGAGCCGCAAGCCGCAGCGGCCGCCGCCGAATGGAACGATGACCAGGCCATGCTCTGCACCGTCTGCCAGTGGGTCTATGACCCGGCGCTGGGCGAGCCGGATCAGCTGGTGGCGCCGGGCACCCCCTGGGCCCAGGTACCGGAGAGTTTCCTTTGCCCGGGTTGCGGCATCGGCAAGGAGGTATTTGAACCCTGCGCCGTGGAGGCCTGTGTATGAACGCAGCAACGCAGAGTGACGCCGGCATCAGCCGGGAGATAGTGGTGATCGGCAGCGGCTTCGCCGCCCAGCAGCTGGTCAAGAGCCTGCGCAAGCTGGATGCCGAGCAGCCCATCCGCCTCATCACCGCCGACAGCGGTGACGAGTACAACAAGCCCGACTTGAGCCACGTGGTGAGTCGGGGCTGCCCTGCCGCAGCTATGACCCGCCAGAGCGGCAGCGATTTTGCCGAGCAGCAGCGCATCGCGCTGCTACCACACTGCCCGGTGCATGGCATCGACCCAGCAAGGCGGTTGGTGCTGACCGAACGAGGGGAATTCCCTTACGGCCAGCTGGTGCTGGCCACCGGGGCGAGCGCGGCGCGCCCCGATCTGCCGGGCAGCGAATCCCTGGTCACCCTCAACAGCCAGCAGGAGTTCGCCGCCATCGAGGCGCAACTGCGCCAGGCCCGCCGCATCCTGGTGCTGGGGGCGGGGCTCATCGGCTGCGAGCTGGCGATGGACATGGCGAGCGCAGGAAAAGAGGTGACGCTGGTGGATCTGACCGACAGCCCCTTAAGCGCTCTGCTGCCCGCCGCCCTGACCGAGCCACTGCAACAGGCGCTACGCAGCCAGGGGGTCAGCCTGCAGTTCGGGACGGGTCTCGCCAGGATAGATGCCCAGCCGGGGGATGGCTGGCGCGTCACCCTGACCGACGGGCGCGTCAGCGAGCAAGATCTGGTGATCGCCGCGATCGGCCTGCGGCCGAATCTGGCCCTGGCCCGGGGGGCCGGGCTGGAGGTGGATCGCGGCATCCTGGTCGACGACAACTTGCAGACCAGCGACCCCCATATCTTCGCCCTGGGGGATTGCGTGCAGTGGCAGGGTCAGCTGCTCCCCTTCCTGCAACCCATCGTGCTGGGGGCCAATGCGCTGGCGCGTACCCTGCTCGGCACGCCGACCCCGCTGACCCTGCCCCCCATGCTGGTGAAGGTGAAGACGCCGCGCTACCCGCTGCAACTGGCTGGCCGCACCCGGGGCGAGGATCTCGCCTGGCAGTGCCGCTGGAACAGCCACGGCATGGTGGCCGAGGCGCGCGACCAAGCCGGCGAGTTGTGCGGCTTCGTGGTGGGGGGTGACCAGATGAGTACCGCCTTCCCGCTGCTGCGTCAGCTGCCCCGTTAACCCCTTTCATTGCACCGGCCGGGTCGACCCGGCCACTCAAGGAGAACCGATATGGCCATGCAACTGATCCCGTCTCACTGGGTGGTGCGTCGCTCCACCCCCTTCTTCACCCGCGAGAATGTGCCCCAGGCCCTGCTCACCCACCACAACACCGCGGCCGGCGTGTTTGGCCAACTCTGCGTGATGGAGGGCACCGTCACCTATCACGGCTTTGCCGATGAGCAGGCCGAGGAGCCCGAGATCACTCTGGTGATCCGGGCCGGGGAGTTTGCCACCAGCCCGCCCCGGTACTGGCACAGGGTCGAGCTGTCGGAGGATGCCCGCTTCAACATCCACTTCTGGGCCGAGCAGGCCGAATCCGACCAGCCGCTGTTCCACAGCCGCAAGGCATAAGGCTCAATCGCGGGCAGGGGCACTGGCCCGAATCTCCCCCTGTGCCTATGCAGATCAAAATAATCAACTCAGATGTTGGTTATCCTTGCCGCCAGATCGGGTGTACGCAGTGGAGGATGCATGAGCGTGATTGAGGCGATGACCATGGTGGCCGGACTGGTCTATCTGGTCCTGTTGGTGTTGAAAACGGGGCCGGGCTGGTCATCTCGACTCTCCCTCGGAGTGCTGGTCATTGCCTGGCTGGCGGCGGCAGATGTCAGCCTCTGGCTTGGCCTGGGGCTGGTGGTCGGCAGTCTCAGCCTGCTTCATCGCATCCAGCCCTTCCCCGCACTGGACGAGCTGGGTAGTCAGCCGCTGCGGGAGTGGGCGCGTCATCTGCTGCTGCTCTGCTGGTTGCTGGTGTCGGTGCAATATGGGGTCTATATCTGGCTGCTGGCACGGGGGACGGTTCCCTGGCTGGTGCGCCCCGACGTGGTGGACGGTTTCCTGCCCATCGCAGGTGGTCTCGGGCTGCGGGCCTGGCTCGGGCAGGGGCTGACGGACCCCCATCACCCGGCGGCCACCGTCACCGTGCTGGTGCTCTCCCTGTCGGCCCTGCTGCTGGGTCGGGCGTTTTGTGCCTGGTTCTGCCCGCTCGGGCTGGTGGGGGAGTGGCTGCACGGCCTGCGCTCGCGCCTGTTGCCGGGGGAGTGGACCCCGCCGCGCTGGCTCGATGCCGTGTTGCGCGGCCAGAAGTTTCTGGTGCTCGGCTTTCTGCTCTTCATCATATTGCTGGCGGTACCCGCCGCCGCCCTGCCCGGCTACCTCGCCAGCCCCTACCATCAGGCGGCGGACATGAAGATGGGGGCCTTCTTCTTCAACCTGACCCTGATCTCGGGCCTGTGCCTTGGCTGGGTGCTGCTGCTCACCGCCACCTTCCGGCAAGGATTCTGCCGCTACCTCTGCCCCTATGGCGCCTGGTTCGCCCTGCTCGGCCTGCTGACCCCATTGCGCATTCGCCGTGACCCGGCCCGCTGCCTGCGAAGCCTGGGCCACGATTGTGACAAGTGCAGCCGGGTTTGCCCCTCGCGCATCCAGGTGCACCAGCTCATCGCGGTGCAGAGCCTCGAGTGCACCAGTTGCCAGAGCTGCGTGGCCGCCTGCCCCAAGCGGGCTGATGCCCTGCATCTTGGCACGCAAGGGCAGCGACTCGCCCCCCGCCAACTGCTGGGACTGCTCTGTCTGTTGCTGCTGGTGTTGCCGCTGCTCTCCTACGGCTTGCTGGATCTCTGGGTCAGCCAGACACCGATCCCTGACCGCTACGAGTTGTTGCAGCGGCTGCCCTGGCTGAGCCACTGAGGGGGGAAAGGGCAAAAGGTGGATGATGGGGGGATCTTTCGGATTGGCGATAATAAGCTGTATAAAAATCCCCCGCCAAATTGTTAGCGCCATCCCACTTTGCTCATATTGCAATTGATCATATAGCGCTCCCCACCATAATGGGTGCTGTTATTTGGCGTTGTTAATATCAATTGGATGAGCAACAACATGAATATCAAGGTCAGCTATCCCAAGTGGTTTACCCTGGACCATAAGATCGCGTTCTTCTTCCCGCTGTAATTCCCCGCGGCGGCGCGGCATGCCTGCCATGCCACGAGCCCGCCTCCATTCCTGAACTGAAATAGCTGCACCTGTCTTCGCCTGTTTATTCTGGCGAGGCGATGTCGTGCACCCATTTCACAATATTTCCCACCTGCCGGACATTCTATTTTCGGCGGGGGAAGAGACTCATTTTGAATATTTAAATCTGGGGTGTTTATATTATGGAAAACTTCAAGCATCTGCCCGAACCCTTCCGTATTCGTGTCATCGAGCCGGTCAAGCGCACCACCCGTGCCTATCGGGAAGAGGCCATTGTCCGGGCGGGCATGAACCCCTTCCTGCTGGACAGCGAAGACGTCTTCATCGACCTGCTGACCGACAGCGGCACCGGCGCCATCACTCAGGACATGCAGGCCGCCATGCTGCGCGGTGACGAGGCCTACAGCGGCAGCCGCAGCTACTATGCCCTGCAACAGGCGGTGCAGGAGATCTTCGGCTACTCCCTGACCATCCCCACTCATCAGGGGCGCGGCGCCGAGCAGATTTACATCCCCGTGCTCATCAAGAAGCGGGAGCAGGAGAAGGGGCTGGATCGCAAGAAGATGGTGGCCCTCTCCAACTACTTCTTCGACACCACCCAGGGCCACACCCAGATCAACTGCTGCGTGGCGAAGAACGTCTACACCAGGGAGGCGTTCGATACCTCGGTCACCGCCGACTTCAAAGGCAACTTCGATCTGGTGAAGCTGGAAGAGGCCATCCTGGAGGCGGGCCCCGCCAACGTGCCCTACATCGTCAGCACCATCACCTGCAACTCCGCCGGGGGGCAGCCGGTCTCCATTGCCAACCTGAAGGCGGTGTACGAGATCGCCAGAAAGTACGACATCCCCGTCATCATGGACTCCGCCCGCTTCGCCGAGAACGCCTACTTCATCCAGCAGCGGGAGCCCGGCTACGCGAACTGGACCATCGAGGAGATCACCAGAGAGTCCTACAAGTACGCCGACGGCCTCGCCATGTCGGCGAAGAAGGATGCCATGGTGCAGATGGGGGGGCTGCTGTGCTTCAAGGATGACAGCATGCTGGACGTCTACACCGAGTGCCGTACCCTGTGCGTGGTGCAGGAGGGCTTCCCGACCTATGGCGGCCTGGAAGGAGGCGCCATGGAGCGCCTGGCGGTGGGCCTGCGGGACGGCATGCGCCAGGACTGGCTGGCCTATCGCATCGGCCAGGTGCAGTACCTGGTGGACGGGCTGGAGGCCATCGGCGTGGTGTGCCAGCAGGCGGGGGGCCATGCGGCCTTCGTGGATGCGGGCAAGCTGCTGCCCCACATCCCGGCGGATCAGTTCCCGGCCCACGCCCTGGCCTGCGAGCTCTACAAGGTCGCCGGCATCCGGGCGGTGGAGATAGGTTCCCTGCTGCTGGGGCGCGACCCCGCCACCGGCAAGCAGCACCCCTGCCCGGCGGAGCTGCTGCGCCTGACCATCCCCCGTGCCACCTATACCCAGACCCACATGGACTTTGTCATCGAGGCCTTCGGCGAGGTGAAGAAGAACGCCCACCGGGTGAAGGGGCTGGACTTCATTTACGAGCCGGCCGTGCTGCGTCACTTCACCGCCAGACTGAAAGAGGTCGAGCATAACGACCCGTCAGCCGGCAAGACGCAGAAAAAATTGATAGAAGCATAACGAGTCAGGGGCACAGATTTTTCTGTGCCCTTTTTTTTCACTGCTCTGTGAAAGATTTGGAGTGACACACATGACATCAACACCGTCCGTCATCGGAGGGGCCTGCATCATTGCCAGCGTCTGTGTCGGTGCCGGCATGCTGGGGCTGCCGAGCGCGGGAGCCGGGGCCTGGACCAGCTGGTCAACCCTCGCCATCATTCTTACCATGGTCGTCATGACGGTTTCAGGCTGGATGCTGCTGGAAGCCCTGAAACCCTACGCATTGACCGCCTCCTTCAACTCGGTGACCAAGGATCTGCTCGGTCACAGGATCAATCTCTTCAACAACCTCACCGTCTATTTCGTGGGCGGCATTTTGCTCTATGCCTATATCACCTCGTCGGGTCTCATCCTGGGCGGCCTGCTGGGCATCAATAGCCAGCTGGCCTCGGTGTTGTTCGTGCTGGTGTTCTCCTGGTTCGTCTGGCATTCGACCCGGACGGTGGACAGGATTTCGGTCGTCCTGATCGTCTTCATGGTGCTGAGTTTCGTGTTCGGGGTCTCCGGGCTTGCCAGCAAGGTCGACACCGCCAAGCTGTTCAACTCCTTTGCCGAGGAGCTGGGCCGCGCCCCTTACGCCCTGGCCATGTTGCCGGTGGCGCTCACCTCGTTTGGCTACCACCATTCGGTCGCCTCGATGCGCGCCTATTACGGTGAGGAGCAGAAAGCCAGGCAGGCGATCCTGGGGGGGACCCTGATCGCCCTGGCGCTCTATCTGCTGTGGCTGCTCAGCATCTTCGGCAACCTGCCTCGTCCCGCCTTCGGCCCCGTCATCGCCAAGGGGGGCGACGTGGATGTGCTGCTGGGGGCGCTGGCCTCGGTGATCGAGTCCAGGCAGGTCTCCCAGGCCATCAACCTCTTCTCCATGGCGGCCATCCTCTCCTCCTTCATCGGGGTGGGGCTCGGGGTGTTCGACTATCTGGCGGATCTGTTCCGGTTCGACAACAGCCGCCGGGGGCGGGCCAAATCCTGGGCGGTGACCTTCCTGCCCCCCCTGGCGCTCTCCCTGATGTTCCCGTTCGGCTTCGTGGTGGCCATCGGCTATGCCGGGGCCGCGGCGACCGTCTGGGCCTGCATCATCCCGGCCCTGCTGGCGAAGAAGTCCCGGGAGTTGGCCCCGGACGAGGCGGGGTTCAAGGCCCCCGGCGGCCAGCCCATGGTGGTGGCCGTCATCGTCTTCGGGGTGCTTACCGCCATCTTCCACCTGATGGCCATGGCGGGTCTGCTGCCCGTCTACACCGGCTGACCCTGGTGTGCTGAACCTGGCCCCATCCCGAACATATTCCACGGATGGGGCGCAGGATCCGGCCCGTTTCCCCCCATTTTCCCTCTGGATTTGATACCCGAAGGCATGCAGGGTAAAGTCCCCCGGCGCCAGCAGTGGCGAACGCAGGAGAAGCACGGCGGTGTGCCGTGACCAGTCGACAATCCGTTTGGGGGAGTAATGGAACAGAAACCATCGTTGGTGGGCGGGGCATGCATCATTGCCGGCGTCTGTGTGGGGGCCGGCATGCTGGGGCTGCCGAGTGCGGGGGCGGGCGCCTGGACCCTCTGGTCCATGCTCGCGGTAGCACTGACCATGGTGGTGATGACGGTCTCCGGCTGGATGCTGCTGGAGTCCTATCGGGGCTATCCCCTGCGCGTCTCCTTCGATACCGTGACCCGGGATCTGCTGGGGGAGAAGGTCAACGCCCTCAACAATCTCAGCGTTTATTTCGTCGGCGGCATCCTGCTCTATGCCTACATCACCTCGGCCGGTCTCATCATCGACGGCATGACGGGGATGGGTAGCCAGTGGGCATCCGTGCTCTTTACCCTGGCCTTCTCCCTGCTGGTGTGGCACTCCACCCGGGCGGTGGACCGCATCTCGGTGCTGCTGGTGATCCTGATGGGGCTGAGCTTCGCCTTCGGCATCTCGGGCCTGTCGATGAACGTGCGCCTCGATCTTCTGCTCGACCGGGTGGGCAGCGAAGTGAGCTACGCCCCCTATGCCCTGGTGATGCTGCCGGTGGCGCTCACCTCGTTCGGCTACCACCATTCGGTCTCCTCCATGCGCGCCTACTACGGTGAAGAGCGCCGCGCCAGCCGCGCCATTCTGGGGGGCACCCTGATCGCGCTCGCGTTTTACCTCATCTGGCTGGTGAGCGTCTTTGGCAACCTGCCCCGCAGCGAGTTCGGCCCGGTGATCGCGGAGGGGGGCAACGTGGATGCCCTGCTCAAGGCTCTCGGTTCGGTGATCGAGTCCAAGGCGGTGGCCAGCGCCCTCAACGCCTTCTCCATGGCGGCCATCCTCTCCTCCTTCATCGGGGTGGGGCTCGGGGTGTTCGACTACCTGGCGGATCTGTTCAAGTTCGACAACAGCCGGGGTGGCCGCGCCAAGTCCTGGGCGGTGACCTTCCTGCCGCCCCTGGTGCTCTCCTTGCTGTTCCCATTCGGCTTCCTGGTGGCCATCGGCTATGCGGGCGCCGTGGCGACCCTGTGGACCTGCATCATCCCGCCCCTGCTGGCCTGGAAGGTGCGGGCGGCCCGGCGCGAAGAAGGTGGCGAGGGCTTCCGCGCCCCCGGCGGCCTCTTCATGATCGTCCTGGTGATCCTGTTCGGCGTGCTGACCGCCGCCTTCCACCTGCTCAACATGGTGGACCTGCTGCCCGCCTACAAGGGCTGAGCCGTTACCCGGGTCGCAGTGCCAGCACACAATGACAAAGAAGGAGCCTCATGGGCTCCTTCTTGCTTGTCACACAGGCAATATTGGCGTCGGTTACTGAATGCCGACCGACAGGGAGTGGGGGACCTTGGCGCCTTTACGGGCGGTGGCGCGCATCTGGTAGACCTGGATCAGGTACTTGCCCGACTTGGGCAGGGTGCCTTGCCATTTTGTGTCCACGTTGCCGCCGCCCAGTGCCTCGGCCTGACCCGGGATGGCGCCCGGCGCGAAGACGTTGAAGTTGGCATTGGTGCTGCCGGTGATGGCGACCGTCATGGTCTGGCCTTCTTTGGCGCCCAGGGTGTAGTTGATGGTGTCATAACCGGAGAAGGTGCCGTCAACCTTGGCGCTGTGCGCGCCTTTGGCGAAGTGCACCGGCACCGTGGTCACCTTGTCTGCCGCCTGAACCGAGGCCGCCATCATCATGGCCAGCAAGGCGGCCGTTACTGCTTTTTTCATTATGTATTGCTCCTGTGATCGGGCCCTGGCACGGGCCTCGAGGGGAAGATATGCCTGAACGATGACGCGACTCCATCGAAATGATGGGGCGGTCGGAGTGGGGGATGTTGCAAGATTTGGGGTATGCACAGACGGACATGGTGCCTTTTGGCCGCAAGCCAGATGAACACAAGGTCGATGGGGTTTTATATGGCGAGTTCCCTGATACTGGGGGCGTTTTTGTCAACGTTGTGTTGACGAACAGGGTGCCCGCTGCGGCCATGAGTCTGCGACAGAATTGATCGCCCCGGGTCTCCTGCATGGTCAGGGCGCGGGAGGGCTTGCGGAAAAAGAGGACGTTAAGGTTGGCTGGTGCCCTCAGCCGCCATGGCCTGCTGCTCATAGCGCGCCACCGTGCCGTCCTGCTTCATTTGCCGGATCACGCCGGCAAGGGGGGCCAACAGATCCTGATGCCGTTCGTGCAGGTAGACGTAAGAATCGGCCAGCTCCATCACCCCGGCGGAGTAGATGCCGGCATAGCCCGGGTCCTGGCGCGTCAGGGCGGCCAGGGCCTGGCTGGCAATCAGGGTCTGCTCCACATAGAGGTCACTGCGCCCCTTGAGCAGCTTGCCCATCCCCTGCTCGGCGGTGGCGATGGCAAAGAGCCGGTCCGGTGCCACCACCTTGCCCAGCATCATCTCCGGCAGCTTGGCGCCACGGCGAAACTCGACCCGATAACCGGTGCCCTGCAGGCTGTGCCACCCCTGCAGCTGGATCCCGGACTGGTGGGCATAGACCTGATAGGAGACGGCGAAATGGGGCTCGGGCACGCGCTGGAGGGTGCGGGTCTGCTGCTGGTAGCTGGCGGCGCGGTGGATCTCGCCATCGACCTGTCCCTGCTCTGCCAGCAGGGGGGCACGTCCCCCGGGGTAGCCCTGGTACTGGAATGCATAGCCCAGGCGGGCGAACGCATCCCGATAGATGAGATCGAGCCAGCGACCATAGGGGGAGTCCCTGGTTTCAAGGGAGCTCACCAGTGTGATGTTGCCCCTGCCTTGCGCCCCCCATACCTGGAAGGCCAGCAGCAAGAGCAGTGAAAGAGCGAAGAAGCGGTATCCTGAAACCTGCGCCATGGTGTCCCTGTCAGAGCGGTGGTTGCAAAGGGTGACAGTCCTATCCTAGCCCAGGGGGTTGCCCGGTCCAGCGCTTTCTGCCGTCCGCCCGTGGATACCCTCCGGGCCGCCTCCCGTCCCGCCTTGCCCGAATGAACGCCAACAAAAGGAGATGACCAGCGCCGCTCACAGGCTGGCGAAATCCACTTCGGGCAGGGTTTCGAAGCCGGGGCGGGCAAACAGATAGCCCTGCATCAGGCTGACGCCCATCTCCCGCAGGCAGGCCATCTCGTCGCGGGTCTCGACCCCTTCCGCCAGCGGGGTGATCTGCAACTCCGTAAACAGCGCCAGACAGTGGCGAACGATGGCCTGACGGATCGGGTCCTGGTCGATGCCGCGCAGCAGGTGCATGTCGAGTTTGATGATGTCGGGGCGAAAATCGGCCAGCAGGCTCAGGCCCGAGTAACCGGCGCCAAAGTCGTCGATCGCCGTCTTGAAGCCAAGGGCCTGATAGTGATCCACGATGCCGCGAATATGACGGTTGTCCTGCACCTGTTCCACCTCGGTGAACTCGAACATGATCTGCTCGATGGGAAAGAGATGCTCGCGGGCCGCCTGCAACGTGGTGCGGATGCAGCGCTCCGGGCGATAGACCGCATTGGGCAGAAAGTTGATGCTCAGCATGCCCCGCATATCGAGCCGGGCGGCCAGCGCGATGGCCTTGATCCGGCACAACTGGTCGAAGCGGTAGCGATTGCCATCGTTGACCCGGGCAATCACGCTCTGCGCCGGCTCGTTGTTGAGCCCCCGCACCAGGGCCTCATAGCCGAAGAGGGTGCGCTGGCTGCAATCGACGATGGGCTGGAAGGCCATGGTGAAATCGAAGTCGAGATCCACCTGCTCATGACACTGCTGGCAGAGGGTGGAGGACGGGGCGGCAGGTATGTCCATGACGTTCCTTTCAAGGCGTGGGGTCGCGAGAGATTGCCTCAAAGGATAACAGCTCCTCTCTCGCCGGCAGAGGTTATTCCTTGGGGCTGGCGGGTATCGGGTAGAGGATTGTGTGGCAAAGTCGGGGCCATGATGGATTCGACAATGACCGATCAATACCAAGCAGCATACTCCGTAGGCCTCCGTCGCCCCGTAGGTTCGATTAGCGCAGCGTCATCGGACGAACGAGAGGTGTTGGTTGCGCTTATAGCCGTCAAACAGGGGCGGCCAGCCTGAGGGGAAACTTGGTTGTTATGGTGGGAGGAACGATTTACGCGAACGTCCGATTACGCCTGACGGCTAATCGAACCTACGGGCTGGCTGTATAAGGTAAAATATCATTCCTCATCACTATAATTAATAATAACAAGAATGCCTGTTGCGGTGTCATATAAAATAGATAAAGAATATATGAAACAAGCAGTAATAGACGAGTTCAATAACAACTCTGAGTTTTCAATATTAAGTACGATGGGAGAGTTTTTTAAAATAAGCAATGCAATTGCAAGGACGATTATAACAATTTGCTCTTTGATAGAAATGAGCATTTGAGTTCTTGTTTTTGAAAAACAGCTAATGCCAAAACCATTGTTTTTTTCCACTATGTCCATGACTTTAGTTAGCACTATTCCCATGGTGGCAGCATTGATCGCCAATAGTGCAATTAAAATCGTGACGAGGTTAGCCTCAAGAAATTTATGTAAAAAGGAAGAGTTAAGCCATACGTTAATAACCTCAGTAATAAATCCTATTCCGAGTGAGAAAAAAGTAGTCTTCACGACAGTGGTCATTTTAGTAGCTCTTTCATCGCATTAACGAGCATGTTAGCCTCCCCTGTCATTTCTATGTCACTCAAAACTATTTCTTTTACAGTTCTGGATGTTTGAATGCTTTTCTTTATCCCGCCAACCTTTAAAGTTATATTTCCACCGCCATCTCCAGTATAGTTTACCATACTTTCTAAAGTCGGATTATCTTTATCTAACCGAAGTGTAGAATCTGGTTCAGACTCAATTCTTAGATTGTTTCTAGTTGAGTTTGTCGTTTTTGCAAAGGACTTTAAATCTTCAGATAAGCATCCGGATATATTAGCCATGTTAGGCGTAATAAATTCAAAGTCAACTGACTTTATTTTACCTTGATGAAGCTTTAAAAGATCCCAGAAATATTGTTTTTCAAATAGGGGCTCGTAGATAACCCTCAGGTTAGAATGTGTTAATTGGGGGGCGAGCTTTTCTAGAATCAATTCAACAACTTTACGGCAGTTGTGAAATGCTGTTGTTCTTTTTTGGACTGCTATTAATTGTTTTTCTGGGTGATTCCATAATGCGACGAGAATTGATGGCCAGTTATCAATTCTCTCGTTTTTAAATTCTTTTGTCTCTCTATTTATTATTTTGTTGTGCGCTATTTTGAATAGGAAAAACTCCCCATCATCGAACTGTTTTTTTACGACGGTATAATGCCTTTTATTAGAAAAGTCATTTTGTGATAATAATGATTCTTTAAATATAGTGTTTTTGTTAGTAAGTAAATCTTCAATAGAACTGAAGTCAGTAAACATGTCACGTTGGAAAAATCTGTCGACAGGTAATATTTGGTATCTGAAAAGCTCAAAACTGTTGCTCTTGTTCGCCATTCTTATCTCTACATAGTAAGTCTCATAAGAGAATCAATATAAAGGAAATGGCAAGACACTTACAGTATTGTCAGATTTAGTTTCTGTGGATGTGAAGTCGATCCACCTAAAATCATTTATAAAAAAACGACGCCTTGCGGCGCCGTTTTTACTCTCACTCAACCCAACCAACATCACTGCAGCAGGGAGATATCCGCCACTTGCAGGAAGAGGTTGCGCAGGTTGTTCAGCAGTGCCAGACGGTTGGCCTTGAGGGCCTCGTCGTCGGCCATCACCATCACTTCGTTGAAGAAGGTATCGACCGGCTCGCGCAGGGCGGCCAGACGGGTGAGGGCAGCCTGATAGTCACCGGCAGCGAACAGCGGGGCCAGTTCGGCTTGCAGTTCGGCAACCTGGGTGGCCAGCGCCTTCTCGGCGGCATCGACCAGCAGTTCCGGTTTGACGGCAGTCGGCAATTCGCCTTCGACCTTGGCCAGAATGTTGCTCACGCGCTTGTTGGCGGCAGCCAGTGCCAGGGCGGCATCCAGCGTGCGGAAGTGGCTGACGGCCTTGACGCGACGATCGAAGTCGAGCGGACGGGTCGGGCGGCGGGCCAGTACGGCCAGTACCACGTCGGCACCGATGCCTTCGTCCTGATAGGCGGCGCGGAAGCGGCCCAGCATGAAGTCGACCACGTCGGTAACGACGGTTTTGTTGGTCAGCTTGTCGCCGTAGACGCGTACCGCTTCTTCAACCAGTTCAACCAGATCCAGATCCAGCTGCTTCTCGGTCATGATGCGCAGGGCACCGATGGCGGCGCGACGCAGGGCGAACGGGTCCTTGTCACCCTTGGGCAGCATGCCGATGCCGAAGATACCGGCCAGGGTGTCGAACTTGTCGGCCAGCGCGACGGCGCAGGCAACCAGACCTGACGGCAGGGCATCGCCGGCAAAGCGGGGCATGTACTGCTCGTTGAGGGCCACGGCAACCGCTTCGTCTTCGCCATCGTGACGGGCGTAGTGCATCCCCATGACACCCTGGGTGTCGGTGAACTCGCCGACCATGTTGGTCATCAGATCACACTTGGAGAGCAGACCGGCACGCTTGGCCTGAGCCACGTCGGCGCCGATACGCTCGGCGATAAAGCCGGCGACGGTCTCGATGCGCTCGACCTTGGCCTTGACGGTGCCCAGCTGTTGCTGGAACAGCACGGTTTCAAGGCGCGGCAGGCGGGAGGCCAGGGTCTGCTTGAGGTCGGTCTTGAAGAAGAACTCGGCGTCAGAGAGACGGGGGCGAACCACCTTCTCGTTGCCGCTGATGATCTGGCTCGGGTCTTTGGACTCGATGTTGGTGACGAAGATGAACTTCGGCAGCAGCTTGCCGTGCTTGTCGTAGACCGGGAAGTACTTCTGGTCACCCTTCATGGTGTGAACCAGCGCTTCAGCCGGCACGGCCAGGAACTTCTCTTCGAAGTTGGCGGTCAGCACCACCGGCCACTCGACCAGTGCGGTCACTTCTTCCAGCAGGGCGTCGTCCAGATCGGCCACGCCACCGAAGGCGGCAGCGGCCGCTTCGACGTCAGCCTTGATCTTGGCCTTGCGCGCCATGAAGTCGGCAATCACCATGCCGCGCTCCTGCAGGATCTGCGGGTACTGGCTGGCGTTGTCGATGGTGAACTCGCTCTCGCCCATAAAGCGGTGGCCGCGAAGGATGCGGGCAGAGTCGATACCCAGAATGTGGGCGGGCACCAGCTCGCCATCCAGCAGCAGGGTCACGGTAAAGACTGGACGCACGAACTGGATGGTCTTGTCGCCCCAGCGCATCATCTTCGGGATCGGCAGTTTGGCCAGTGCGGAGGCAACCAGTTCGCCCAGCAGATCGACGGCCGGACGGCCTTCGACCTTGGCGGTGTGAACCAGCCACTCGCCCTTGTCGGTGACCAGACGCTCGGCCTGCTCAACGGTGATGCCGTTGCCACGGGCCCAGCCTTCGGCAGCCTTGGTCGGCTTGCCTTCGGCATCGAACGCCTGGGAGACGGCCGGGCCGCGCTTCTCGACGCTCTTGCTCGGCTGTTCGCCAGCCAGCTCGCTTACCTTCAGCGCCAGACGGCGCGGTGAAGCAAACCACTCGACGTCGCCGAAGGCCAGATCGGCCTTGGTCAGTTCGGCTTTGAAGTTGTCGGCAAAGGCTTCGGCCAGGGAGCGCAGGGCTTTGGGCGGCAGCTCAGCAGTACCGATCTCTACCAGAAATGTATGTTGTGCCATGTCCGTTCCTTAACCTTGCTTGTTCTCTGTGCGCTGACACATGGGGAAACCCAGCGCTTCGCGGGAGGCGTAGTATGCCTCTGCCACGGCCTTGGTCAGGGTGCGAATGCGCAGGATGTAGCGCTGACGCTCGGTGACCGAGATGGCCTTGCGGGCATCCAGCAGGTTGAAGGAGTGAGCGGCTTTGAGGATGCGCTCGTAGGCAGGCAGCGGCAGCGGTTTTTCCAGTGCCAGCAGATTCTGGGCTTCCTTCTCGTACTGCTCGAAGCAGTGGAACAGGAACTCCACATCGGCGTGTTCGAAGTTGTAGGTGGATTGCTCCACTTCGTTCTGGTGGAACACGTCGCCATAGGTGGTCTTGCCCAGCGGGCCGTCAGACCAGACCAGGTCGTAGACGCTGTCCACGCCCTGAATGTACATGGCCAGACGCTCGAGACCGTAGGTGATCTCGCCGGTGACCGGCTTGCACTCGAGGCCGCCAACCTGCTGGAAGTAGGTGAACTGGGTCACTTCCATGCCGTTCAGCCACACTTCCCAACCCAGACCCCAGGCACCCAGCGTCGGGTTTTCCCAGTTGTCTTCCACGAAGCGGATGTCGTGGATCTCGGGATCCAGACCTAACTCTTTCAGGGAGCCCAGATAGAGTTCCTGAATGTTGTCGGGGGAGGGCTTGATGATCACCTGGAACTGGTAGTAGTGCTGCAGGCGGTTCGGGTTCTCACCGTAGCGGCCGTCAGTCGGACGGCGGGACGGTTGTACGTAGGCGCAGGCGATGGGCTCCGGGCCCAGGGCGCGCAGGCAGGTCATGGGGTGGGAGGTACCGGCACCCACTTCCATATCCAGCGGCTGAATGATGGTACAGCCCTGGCGGGACCAATAGTCCTGCAACTGCAGGATCAGGCCCTGAAAGGTTTTGACATCGAATTTTTGCATAGTGTTTTTCGCGCGAAATGAAATCAGAGCAAGATTTGCTGAATGTGAACCGAGGGAGTATACCGTCTGGCATGGTCGGATAATAGGCGAAATTACAGGGGATTAGTGGGGCTATGTTGCCGCTTGCCCTATGATGTCGCCGACGCAAGCGGCCTGCCGATGGCCGATGAAAAACAGGGGAGAGGAAATGGAACTGCGCTGCGCCTGGGTGACCAGAGACCCGGAATACATCGAATACCATGACATGCAGTGGGGCAGGCCGGTGTATGACGCCCGCGAGTTGTTTGCCAAGCTCTGCCTCGATGGCCAACAGGCGGGGCTGTCGTGGATCACCATCCTCAAGCGCACCGAGAGCTACCATCGCGCCTATGCGGATTTTGATCCGGTGCGCATCGTGCAGTTCGACGACCAGGACGTGGCGCGGCTGATGCAGGATACCGGCATCATCCGCAACCGGCTCAAGGTGCAATCGATCATCAAAAACGCCCGCGCCTATCTGGCGCTGGAGGCGGAAGGCATCGACTTCGTCGATTATCTGTGGAGCTTTGTCGGCGGCGCCCCCATCGTCAACCAGCGTCAGGGCAACGGCGACATTCCGGCGACCTCACCGGAGTCGGATGCCATGTCCAAGGCCCTCAAGAAGCGCGGCTTCACCTTCGTCGGCAGCACCATCTGCTACGCCTTCATGCAGGCGGTGGGCATGGTGAACGATCATCTGGTGACCTGCCCCTGCCACGCCGAGTGCCAGCAAGCAGCGGCGACGTGAAGGGGAAATGCACGAAGAAGGGAGGCTCAAGCCTCCCTTCTTTTTTGCTCTGAATCAGCAGGGCTCAAGGGGGCGGCCGAGCGCCTCGCACACCTCGTCGCTGCTCATCAGCCGCACGAAGGGGCCGGCCAGGGTGGCGTTGTGATGGGCGATGATCTGGGGGGCGGTCAGTTGCGGCGTGTCCATGCAGGTATGGGCATCGCTCACCAGCACTACGGTGTAGCCGAGATCTGCCGCCGCCCGGCAGGTGGTGTCGATGCAGTACTGGGTCTTCATGCCGGTGATGATCAGGGTCTGCACGCCGTCCTCTTTCAGCCAGCCATCGAGACCGGTGCCATGGAAGGCGCTGGGGCGCTGCTTGTCGAACACCCGATCGGCCTCGCCGACGACCAGCTCAGGCGCAAGCTGCCAGAACGGACTGCCAGCGGCGATGGGGCTGCTGGCCGGGCCCGTGTGGCGCACCGCCAGCACGGGGAGAGCGGCACTGCGGGCCGCCTGGCTCAGGCGATTGATGTTGGCCAGGGTCTCGGCCCCGGCATGGGGGGCTTCCGGGCCGTGAAGGAGGCCCACCTGGATGTCGATGATGAGCAGCGCGGGGCGGGAAAGGGACGACATGGTCATGGCTCCGTGAGAAATGTCCCCCACTCTGGGGCCATGGGCTCTTATGAGACAACCCGCATCTGGGGGGCAACCACTCCAGACCCCGGGAGCATGTTCTGTTGCGCCGGGCCGGGAGCCTTTTCGCCCCTTGGTACAGCCGGGATACAGTCACACGGGTTCACCATCGGGAGCGCCATCACGAGGGAGTCCCGTGTCACTGAGCGCCGTTCGCCCTCTCTCCCCCGGCCTGATCGGCTGCACCCTGGGGATGATGTCGCTCGTCAGGGTAAACACGAGGGGAAGCTGGCCCTGTGCAAGAAGGTCCGAGGCTGCACAGACGACGCCCCCGAGGGCCGAGTTGGCGCTACCGGGATCTTGCCCCTCCCCTATCATTGAAAGACGCCGGACCGGTTCAGGTTGTCTGGCGAAGGAGCCATCATGAAGAAGTCCGTATTGGCGTTGCTTGCCGCCACCGCCTTGCTGGCCACCCTGCCTGCACAGGCCACCAAGCAGGCCCAGGAGCGCCGTGACGCCCGCGATGTGCGTCAGGATACCCGTCAGGAGTCCCGTGACGCGAAACAGGCGTGTCGTGAGGGGGTGGTGGGCAATGCCGACTGCCGCCAGGAGCATCGTGACAACAAGCAGGAGGGGCGAGACAAGGCCCGGGATATCAAATATTGATGCGGGCCCGTCCGAAGATGGTCTGCACAGGGTAAGTCGCAAGGGGCAGGGGGCGTTTTGCCCCCTGCCCATCTTCGCAATGCGCGCGTCACACTCTGGCGCCTCTCTGGGTTAGAATGCGCGGCTATCGGCTAGAGTCGTTCTTTTTCAGAGGTTTTTTCATGCATTTCAAGAAACTGGTTCCTGCACTTGCCCTGACCGTCGCCATCACTGGCTGTACCACCAACCCCTATACCGGTGAATCCCAGACCTCCAAGGGCGCCTGGGGCGCGTTGGCGGGTGCGGCGACCGGCGCAGCCGTGGGGGCGCTCTCCTCCAGCAAGGGCGACCGCAAAAAGGGCATCCTGACTGGCGTCGCCGCCGGTGCGGCCCTGGGTGGTGGTATCGGTTACTACATGGATGTGCAGGAAGCCAAGCTGCGCGAGAAGCTGCAAGGCACCGGCGTCAGCGTGACCCGCAACGGTGATCAGCTGATCCTCAACATGCCGAACAACGTCACCTTCGACAGCTCCAGCGCCCAGCTGAAAGCCGCCGGTGCCAACACCCTGTCCGGCGTGGCCCTGGTGGTTGCCGAGTTCGACAAGACCCGTCTGAACGTGGTCGGTCACACCGACAGCACCGGCTCCCGCGAGCTGAACATGAAGCTCTCCCGGGATCGCGCCGATGCCGTCGCCGCCCAGCTGATCGGCCAGGGCGTGTCCGGCAGCCGCATCGCCATCAGCGGTGTGGGCCCGGATCAGCCGGTGGCCAGCAACAGCACCGCCGAAGGCAAGGCCCAGAACCGTCGGGTGACCATCACCCTGACCCCGACCGCCTAAGCGGCCCGGTTCGATGCCAAAAAAGGCCCCGCCAGCGATGGCGGGGCCTTTTGTTATTCGGCGTTGTGGGCAGTGGCGCCTTGTTCTTTGCTCCCTTCTCCCCTTGCGGGAGAAGGGTCGGGGATGAGGGGATAACCGCCTCTTAGACAGCCGCAGTCAGCTGCACTTCTACCCTGTAGCCTTCGTGGGCGAGGCGGGCCTGCATGCAGGTGCGCACGGGGGCGGTGTCTGCATCAGGGGAGCCAGGCATCCCGCTTTGTTTAGACAGCCGCAGTCAGCTGCACTTCTACCCTGTAGCCTTCGTGGGCCAGACGGGCCTGTACACAGGCGCGCACGGGGGCGGTGTCTGCATCAGGGGAGCCAGGCATCCCGCTTCGTTTAGACAGCGGCAGTGAGCTGTACTTCCACCCTGTAGCCTTCGTGGGCGAGACGGGCCTGCACGCAGGCGCGGACCGGGGCTGTGCCGGCCGGGATCCAGGCATCCCACTGCGCGTTGAAGGCGGCGATGTCTTCAATGTCCTTGAGATAGATGTTGGCCATCAGGATCCTGTCGACGCCGGAACCGTTGGCTTCCAGCAGACGCTGCAGGCTTTCGAGCACTTCACGGGTCTGCTGGTGGATGTCGGCGGTCTCGGTGGCGGGCACTTCCACCACGTAGAGGGTGCCGTTGTGGATGACCACATCAGACCAGCGCTGGGTGGTGCCGATACGGGTAATGGTTGTCATGTTTGCTCCGGTACGGGGTTATTGACCCTTGCGGATCAGGTAGCGGTAAGGGGCCTGCTCAGTCTCGCTGGCGACCAGGGTGTGGTCCATGAAGCGGCAGAAGCTGGGGATGTCGCGGGTGGTGGAGGGGTCGTCGGCGCTGACCAGCAGGGTCTCCCCGTCAGCCATCAGCCGCACTTTCTTGCGAACCATCATTACGGGTTCGGGGCAACGAAGCCCGATTGCGTCCAGCTCGTGGGTCGCATTGCAGAATACAGTACTCATGAATAATCAACCTTCAGCCGCACCTTCTTGCGCGCCATCGTCACGGGCTCGGGGCAACGAAGCCCGATTGCGTCCAACTCGTGCGTTGCGCCGCAGAATAAAGCACTCATCAATAATCAACCTTCAACCAATTCGGCCAGCAATGATACTCGCGGCGAAAAAATAATCAAACCACGGGGCGGTTTTGCAGCATATGCTACCAAAATGTGAACCGGCTCTACCCAGGCTTCGCTCGATGAGTAATATAAAAATTGAACCATATTCAACAAGGAGGTGTGAATATGCAGGTCTCCTACGGCAGATTGCAAGCCTACGCAGGCATGGGGTTCTTGTCGTTCGCCATGATAGTGCTGGGCAGCCCGATCGGTAATACCGGTACCTGGTTCGGCTCCATGGTGATGATAGGCCTGGGGCTCTGGATCGAGCTCAGCGACTACTACGACGAGGATGAGGACGAGAACGATCCCTCCTGAGAGCCTGGCTCTCGGCACTCAAAGGCGGACGATGTCCGCCTTTGTCATTTCTGCTCCGCGCCGGAACGGGTCGAGCGCATGGCGCGCTCCAACTGCTGCGCCGTCTGCTCGGGGTTGGCCCTGGCGTCGTTGAAGAAGCTGCTCAGCACATCCATGATCCCCTGGCGCATGTTGGTGGGCACCGCCATCCCCTCCGCCATGCTGGGCAGCAGGTTGTCCTGTTGCTCGGCGTGGAGGAAGTCCCGATAGGAGCGGATGGCGCAGCGATCGAACTTGCTCATGTCCGGCTTGATGAGCGCCGGGATGGAGCCCTTCACCCGGTTGAACGCTTCCTGGAAGCGCGGTGTCATCAACAGCCTGGCCAGCTCGCCCTGGGCCTGCAACTGGGCGGGATCCCGCTGCTTGAACATGGCGATGGAGTCGAGGTTGTAGCTGAACAGCCCCTGGCTGCCCGGGCTTGGCAGGCACTCGATATCCTCGCCGGGGCGGTAGTTTCCTGCACTCAGCTCTCCCTTCACCCAGTCCCCCATCACCTGCATGGCGGCGCCGCCGCTCTCCAGCAGGTTGGTGGCCTGATGCCATTTCAGGCCGGCGTATTTCTCGGGCACATAAGCGCGCAATTGCTGAAAGCGAGTCAGCACCCGCACCATGTCGGGGCCGGTCAGGGTGGCGCTGTCCTGTTCGAGGAAGGCCTTGCGATAGAAGGTCTTGCCCCCTTCGCCGAGGGCCACCGTTTCGAACAGCACCGCGATCTGCCAGGGTTCGTTACCGATGGCGAGGGGGGGGATGCCCTGCTCCTTGAGCTTGTCCGCCACCGCCACGAACTGGGCCCAGTCGGTGGGGGGCTTGAGCCCCTGTCGCTCGAATACCTTGCGGTTGAGCCACAGCCAGTTGACCCGGTGGATGCCGGTGGGGACCGCCATCAGGGCGCCGTTCTGGCTGAGTGTGTCGCGCACCATGGGGGGCAGCTGAGGGTACCAGCCGAGGTGCTCGGCCATGGGGGTGAGATCGCGCAGAAAGCCCAGGCTGCCCCACTCGTGCAGCTCGAACCCCTTTAGGTGGGCCGCCTCCGGCGGGTTTGCCGCCAGGGCCCGGCTCTTGAGCACCGTCATGGCGCTCTTGCCGCCCCCCCCCTGTACCGCGAAGTCGTTCCACTGGTTGCCCTGTTCGGCCCACTCGGACTTGAGCACTTCCACGGCCCTGGCCTCGCCGCCGGAGGTCCACCAGTGCAATACCTCCACCTGGGAGGCACAAACGGGCAGGGAGAGCAGGGCGATGACAGAAAAAGACAACCACTTCATACATTACTGCCTTGGTAGGGAGAGGGTGGCCTGCAGGCCGCCCTGGGGGCGATTTTCCAGCACCAGGTCGCCGCCGTGGGCGTGGGCTATGTTGCGGGCGATGCCAAGGCCCAGCCCGGTGCCAGCGGCATCGGTGCTGAGGCGGTAGTAGGGCTCGAAGATGCGCTCGAACTGATCCTCCGGCAGACCGGGCCCCTCGTCCATGATGAAGAGGATCAGCATCTCCTCGTCATCCATGATGATGATGCGCACCTTCTGGCCGTACTTGATGCCGTTGTCCACCAGGTTGCCGATGCAGCGCTTGAGGGCCAGCAGCTTGCCGCGATAGGGCCACTTGCAGTGGCCCTCGATGGTGAGCAGATCCTCGTGCAGGTTCATGGCCTCCGCCATCTGCTCCAGCAGGGCGTTGACGTCGATCTGCTCGAGGTTCTCGTGAATGTCCGTCTCTTTGACCGTCTGCAGCGCCCCTTTGACCATCAGCTCCAGCTCGTCCAGGTCCTTGTTGAACTTGGCGATCTGCACCTCGTCGTCCAGCAGTTCGACCCGCAGTCGCAGCCGGGTGATGGGGGTCTTGAGGTCGTGGGAGATGGAGCTGAAGAGGCGCTCCCGATCGTCGATGAAGCGGCGAATGCGCTGCTGCATGATGTTGAAGGCGCGGGTCGCCGCCACGATTTCGGAGGCACCCTCCTCCTTGAGGGACGGCTGGTCGATGTCCTTGCCGAGGTTGACCGCCGCCTTGGCGAGGCGACGCAGGGGGCGGGTCTGCCAGCGCACCAGCATGAAGGTGAAGAAGCAGAGGAAGACCGTCATCAGGGCGATGAAACGCACCTGGTTGCTCGGCATCACGGTGTCATCCAGCGTCATGTAGGGGGCGGGCAGCAGGGCCGCCAGATAGAGCCACTCCCCCGGTTCTATCTCGATCTGGGTCACCAGCACCGGCGGATTGATGGGCTCCAGGGACAGGGTGTAGCGGGCCCAGGAGGAGGGGAGATCCGCCAGCAGGGTGTCGTTGTTGAAGACGTGCAGCTCCTCGGGGCGGGAGAAGTCCACCTTGATCGCCATGGCGTCGGAGAGCTTGCGGCTGAGCACCTCCTGCACCTCTTTGAGCACCAGCGTCTTGCGCTCGCTGTCGGGGATGGCGCTGATGTGGATCTCTTCCTCGTTCAAGGAGACGAAGAAGCGGCTGCCCCCCATGTTGCGCAGCTGGTCCAGCGCGATGTGGCGGTATTGCAGGGGCAGGGACTTGAAGAAGTTGACGGTGGAAGCCGCCGACAGCGCCAGGTTGCGGGTGGTGCTGAGCATGCCCTCCAGCTCCCGCTTCTGGATCTGTTGCATCCAGATGCCAGTGAGGATGGTCTGGGAGAGCAGGATGGCGAGCAGCAACAGCAGCAGCATCCGCGACAGCAGGGAGCGGGGCACCAGGGCCCGCCAGAACTTCTGCCCCGTCATGGCAGCGTGTGTCTCTTGTCGATCCGCATGGGGTGCTTACCTCTGTGCCTTGCCGTTGCCCCGTCATGGGTCTCTCTTCTGCCCGTTCAAGGTCTCGCCGTAGCGTCTGTCTGTTACGGGATCTCGTGGACTTCGGCGATCAGCATGTAGCCGCTGCCGCGAATGGTCTTGATGATGCGCGGGCTCTTGCCGTTGTCACCCAGCTTCTGGCGCAGGCGGCTGATCTGCACATCGATACCGCGCTCCATCGGCAGGCTCTCGCGACCGCGGGTGGCGTCCGAGATGGTATCCCGGTCCAGCACCACGCCGGGCTGCTGCAGGAACATGCCGAGCAGCAGGGCATCGCTGCCGGAGAGATCCAGCAGGCTGCCATCTTCGTGGGTCAGCTGGTGGCTCAGGGTGTCCAGGGTCCACTCGGCGAAGCGCAGCCGACGGCTCGGTTCCTTTTCTTTCTCCGGCTGGCGGAATTCGGCGCGGCGCAGCAGCGCCTTGATGCGGGCCTGCAGTTCGCGCGGGCTGAACGGCTTGGCGATGTAGTCGTCGGCGCCAAGTTCCAGCCCAATCACCCGGTCAGCCTCGTCGGAGGCGGCGGTCAGCATGATGATGGGTACCTGGGAGTCGCGGCGGATCTGCTGGCAGAGGGTAAAGCCGTCGTCGCCGGGCATCATGATGTCCAGAATGATGAGGTCCGGGCTGTGCTGGGCCAGTTGTTGGCGCATCTCGTTCCCTTCAGCCGCGGTCAGTACCTCGAAACCGGCCCGGGTCAGGTACTCGTTGAGCAGCTCGCGGATCTCCCGATCGTCGTCGACGATAAGCAGTTGTTTGCTCGTTGACATATGTATGTGCATCCACCCATTTTTTTGTGCAGATTGAACCTGTCGGGGGAGCAAAAAGCAAGCAAGCCCCCCCTCTAATGTGAAGTTATGGGCAATATAGCCTCAGGATTGGCCCCGATCGCGGGAAAAGAATAAAAAAGGCCGACCCAAACGGGCCGGCCAACACGCAGATTCCGACGGCAGGAGCGCACCCCGTGTGGCGCGTTCCACAGACTCGACAGCAGGGTCGGCAGGCCGACCCGGTATTCGTGATGGGGCCGCTGTGCCGGGAAGCAGGGCCGCCTTCTGTCTGTTGTTGCCGCCCCGAGGCGGCGTCCCTGACCGGTGAGCAGTCAGGGGCGATTCACTTACACCCGTTCGAACACGGTGGCGATGCCCTGACCCAGTCCGATGCACATGGTGGCGACTCCCAGGGTGGCGTCCTTCTCTTCCATCAGGTTGATCAGGGTGGTGGAGATGCGGGCACCGGAGCAGCCGAGCGGGTGACCCAGGGCGATGGCGCCACCGTTGAGGTTCACCTTCTCGTCCACCAGGTCTTGCAGACCCAGATCCTTCACGCAGGGGAGGGACTGGGCGGCAAACGCCTCGTTCAGCTCGAACAGGTCGATGTCGCCGACGGTCAGACCGGCCCGCTTGAGCGCTTTCTGGGTGGCCGGCACCGGGCCGTAACCCATGATGGCGGCGTCACAGCCGGCAATAGCCATGGCACGTACCCTGGCACGGGGCGTGAGGCCGAGGGCCTTGGCGCGATCCGCACTCATCACCAGCATGGCGGCGGCGCCATCGGACAGGGCCGAGGAGGTGCCGGCGGTGACGGTACCGTTGACCGGGTCGAACACCGGGCGCAGCTGGCTCAGCGTATCGACCGTGGTCTCGGGGCGGATCACCTCGTCATAGTCGTAGAAGAAGCGGGCGCCGCTGGCGTCGTGCCCTTCCAGCCCGACGATCTCCTTGGCAAAACGCCCTTCCACGGTGGCGGCGTGGGCACGGCGGTGGGAGCGGGCGGCAAACTCGTCCTGCTGCGATCGGCTGATGCCGTGCAGCTTGCCGAGCATCTCGGCGGTCAGCCCCATCATGCCGGAGGCTTTCGCCACCGACTTGGCCATGCCGGGGTGGAAGTCCACCCCGTGGCTCATGGGCACGTGGCCCATGTGCTCGACGCCGCCGATGATGAAGATATCCCCATCACCTACCTGAATGGCGCGAGAGGCATCGTGCAGCGCCTGCATGCTGGAGCCGCACAGACGGTTGACGGTGACCGCCCCCACCTGCTTGGGAATGCCGGCCAGCAAGGCGGCGTTGCGGGCAATGTTGAAGCCCTGTTCCAGGGTCTGCTGCACGCAGCCCCAGTAGATATCCTCGATCTCGTTCGGGTCGAGGTTGGGGTTGCGCAGCAGGATGGATTTCATCAGGTGCGCGGACAAGTCTTCTGCACGCACGTTGCGGAAGGCGCCGCCCTTGGACCGGCCCATGGGGGTCCGGATACAGTCGACAATGACTACGTCTTTCATGAATGGATCTCCTTTCCGCAATCAGTAGAAGGTGTTGCCCTGGGCGGCCATCTCACGCAAGCGGTCGCTGACGCGGTAGAGCGGGCCCAAGTCGGCATACTGGTCGGCCATGGCCACATAGCGATCCAGACCAATGGTGTCCAGATAGCGGAACACGCCGCCGCGGAAGGGAGGGAAGCCCAGACCGTAGACCAGCGCGATGTCGGCTTCGGCTGGCGTGGCGACTATGCCCTCTTCCAGACAGAGCACCACCTCGTTGATCATCGGGATCATCATGCGAGCAATGATGGCGTCCTTGTCAAAGTCCTGCTTCGGCTTGGCGATGGGGGCCAGCAGCTCGTAGCTGGCTGCGTCGGCCACCTTCTTCGGCTTGCCCTTCTTGTCCTGCTCGTAGGCGTAGAAGCCCTTGCCGTTCTTCTGACCGAAGCGGCTCACTTCGTACATCACGTCGATGGCGGTGCGGCCTTCCTTGCTCATGCGTGCCGGGAAACCCTGCGCCATCACGTCACCGGCGTGGTGGCCGGTGTCGATGCCGACCACGTCCAGCAGGTAGGCGGGGCCCATGGGCCAGCCAAACTCCTTCTCCATCACCTTGTCGACGGCGGCGAAGTCGGCGCCATCGGCGACCAGCTTGTTGAAGCCGAAGAAGTAGGGGAACAGCACGCGATTCACGAAGAAGCCGGGGCAGTCGTTGACCACGACCGGGGACTTGCCCATGGCGGCGGCGTAGGCCACCACGCGGTTGATGGTTTCATCGGAAGTCTGTTCGCCACGGATGATCTCCACCAGCGGCATGCGGTGCACCGGGTTGAAGAAGTGCATGCCGCAGAAGTTCTGCGGGCGCTTCAGTCCCTTGGCCAGCAGAGAGATGGGAATGGTGGAGGTGTTGCTGGCGAGCACGGCGTCTTCGCCGATGATCCCTTCCACTTCGCCCAGCACGGCGGCCTTCACTTTCGGGTTCTCGACCACAGCTTCGACCACCACGTCCACATGCTTGACGTTGTCATAGCTGAGGGTCGGCGTGATGGCGGAGAGCACCTGGCCCATCTTGATGCCGTCGATGCGGCCGCGCTCGAGCTGGCCGTTGAGCAGCTTGGTGGCCTCATTCATGCCAAGTGCCAGCGCCTTCTCGTTGATGTCCTTCATCACCGCCGGGATGCCCTTGCTGGCAGACTGGTAGGCGATGCCGCCCCCCATGATGCCGGCACCCAGCACGGCGGCATGGCCGGTGGCCTTGTTTGCCTGCTTGGCGGCCTTCTTGGCCAGCGCCTTGATGTGCTGATCGTTGAGGAAGATACCGACCAGCGCCTTGGCCACGTCGGTTTTCGCCAGTTTGATGAAGGTGGCGGCCTCGGCGGCCAGCGCCTCGTCACGGCCCATGCCGGCGGCGGCTTCCACCGTCTTCACGGCGGCCATGGGGGCCGGATAGTGTTTGCCCGCCACGGCGGCAACCATGCCGGCGGCGGTGGTGAAGCTCATCATGGCTTCCAGTTTGGAGAGGCGAAGCGGGGCCTTCTTGGCGGCGCGGCGGCCCTGCCAGTCCAGCTTGCCCTTGATCGCGTCCTTGATCATCTGCACGGCGGCGCTGTGCAGCGCGTCGGGGGCGACCACGGCATCGATGGCACCCACCTTGAGGGCGTCATCGGCACGGTAATCCTTGCCGGTGGTGATCCACTCCAGCGCGTTGTCGGCACCGATCACCCGCGGCAGACGGACAGTGCCGCCAAAGCCGGGCATGATGCCGAGCTTGGTCTCGGGCAGGCCGATCTTGGCCGTGGTGTCGGCCAGCCGGAAATCGGTGGAGAGAATAGTCTCGCAGCCGCCGCCCAGAGCATGGCCCTTGATGGCGGAGAGGGTGGGCACCGGCAGATCTTCGATGGCGCTGAAGATGTCGTTGGCCTTCTTCAGCCAGCCGAGCAGGTCTTCTTGCGGCAGATCGAACAGTTCCAGGAATTCGGTGATGTCGGCGCCGACGATGAAAGCGTCTTTGCCGGAGGTGAGGATCAGACCCTTCAAATCGGCTTGTTGCTGTAATGCGGCGATCGCTTCGCTCAGGGAGAGCAGGGTAGCGCGATCCAGCTTGTTGACTGAACCCGGGGCATCGAACCTCAGCTCGGCAATGCCGTCTTCGAGGTAGCTGACCGTCAGGGTTTCGCCTTGGTAGATCATGAGAGTGTCTCCTTGTTCCCACTCTGTGGGGAATGGTGCTCCTTTATCCCCAGCAGGGGGCGAGGCTCACTATTGATCCAAAAGGAGACATTTTCAACACCTATTTAAAACATTTGTTTAACAGTTGTCGAGTAAAAGCTCTTCATCACAAAACGGGCAAAAAAGAGGCGCCTTGCGGCGCCTCCGATGGAGATGAGCGTGGTATCAGCTGGCCAGTTCCGGCCGGTTGCGATACTGGTTCAAGACCTCGGGATCGGCGAGGGCGTGGGTGTTGTTGACGGGGCGGTTGTGCACCACTTCCCGCACCGCCAGCTCCACTATCTTGCCGGACTTGGTGCGGGGGATGGCATCCACCTGCAGGATGCGGGCAGGCACGTGGCGGGCGGTGCAGTGCTGCTTTATTTGCTGGCGGATCCGCTCGCGTAGCGGCTCATCCAGCTTGCAGTCCGCCTTGAGCTTGACGAACAGCACCACCCGCTCGTCCTGTTTCCATTGCTGGCCGATGACGATGCTCTCTTCCACCTCGTCGAGTTGTTCCACATAGCGGTAGATCTCGCTGGTGCCGATGCGCACGCCGCCCGGGTTGAGGGTCGCGTCGGAGCGGCCGTAGAACAGAATGCCGCCGGTTGGGGTCAGCTCGATCCAGTCCCCGTGGCACCAGATGTTGTCGAACCGCTCGAAGTAGGCGGCGTGGTACTTGTCGCCATTTTCGTCACCCCAGAAGTAGATGGGCTGGGCCGGGAACGGCTTGGTGCAGACCAGCTCGCCCTTCTCACCCAGCACCGGCTGGCCCGCCTCGTTGAATACCTGCACCGCGAGACCAAGGCCGCGCCCCTGGCTCTCGCCGCGATAGACGGGGCTCAAGGGGTTGCCGATGACGAAGCAGGAGCAGATGTCGGTGCCGCCAGAGATGGAGCTGAGCTGCACATCCTGCTTTATCTGCTGGTAAACGTAGTCAAACCCCTCCGGCGACAGCACGGATCCGGTGCTGCAGATCAGCCGCAAGTGCGGCAAGTCGTGGGTATTGATGGGGGCATAGCCCTGCTTGTGCAGCGCATCGAGATACTTGGCCGAGGTGCCGAACAGAGCGACCTCTTCGTCCCGTGCCAGGTCCCACAGCACGTTGCCATCCGGGTAGAAGGGGGAACCATCGTAGAGCACCAGGGTGGCGCCGGAGGCGAGGGCGCTCACCAGCCAGTTCCACATCATCCAGCCACAGGTGGTGAAGTAGAAGATGCGCTCCCCCGGCTTGATGTCGCAGTGCAACTGGTGCTCTTTCAGGTGTTGCAGCAGGGTGCCGCCAATGCCGTGCACGATGCACTTGGGTTTGCCGGTGGTACCGGAGGAGTAGAGGATATAGAGCGGGTCGTTGAAGGCCATGGGCTCGAAGGCGAGCTGGGCATCATGCTGGCTTGCCAGCAGTTGCTGCCAGTCGTGACCAAGCTGCAGCGGGTTGCCGAGCAGAGGGATCAGCACCGTCTGCTCTATGCTGTCGAGCTGACCGACGACGCTGGCCACCTTGTCCTGAATGTCGATGGCCTTGCCGCCGTAGCGGTAGCCATCCACCGCGAACAGCACCCTGGGACGGGTCTGGCCGAAGCGCTCCACCACGCTGGCCTCGCCAAAATCGGGGCTGGTGGAGGTCCAGATCGCGCCGAGGCTGGTGGTTGCCAGCATGGCTACCACGGTTTCCGGGATATTGGGCAGGTAGGCTGCGACCACATCACCCCGGCCTATGCCCTGGCTGCGAAGCCACTGGGCCAGGCGGGCGACCTGATCTGCCAGCTCATGCCAGCTCAGGGTCCGGCTTGGACCCCCTTCGATGCGGGAGATGATGGCCGGGCTCTCATCCTGACGGCGCAGCAGGTTCTCGGCGAAGTTGAGCTGGCTGTCGGGGAACCAGCGGGCGCGCTGCATATCCTGGCGGTTCTCCGCCACAATGTTGCCAAGCTCGCCCTTGACGCCGCAGTGCTGCCACACCAGGGGCCAGAAGCGGGTGGTCTTCTCCACCGACCATTGATACAGGTCGGCATAGCTGCGCAGTTGCAGACCATGGAAGTGATTGACCTCGGCCATGAACTGGTGGAGGTTGGAGTGCTGCATCCTGTCCTGATCCGGTGTCCACAGACAAAGGTTTTGCATGAGTCGTTCCTGACGGCTGATATCTACTGTCTGTGGGCAGTGTATTGAATTGTTCTTTGTTTGTTAATTGTCTGTTTTATCTTAATAACAAAAAGCCTGTAACCTATGCGTTACCTCACGAAGCGAAAGCCGGGTGGCTCGAGCCTTGATTCGCTTGATGTTATGCTGAAGTCACATTCGCCCGGAGCAGGACGCCATGAGCAGTTACAGCCAACTTTTTGCCCAGCATCTCGACACCCTTCAGCAGCGTACCCGCGATATCCTGCAACAACAGGGTCTTGGCGGTCTCGCTATCCACTCCGGCCAGACTCATCGTATCTTCCTCGATGACCAGGATTATCCCTTCAAGGTGAATCCCCAGTTCAAGGCCTGGCTGCCGGTGCTGGACAACCCTCACTGTTGGTTGCTGGTGGATGGCGTGAGCAAGCCGGTCCTGCTGTTCTACCGGCCGGTGGACTTTTGGCACAAGGTGGCGGAGTTGCCCAACGCCTTCTGGGTCGACTTCTTCGATATTCGCTTCCTGACTCGCCCGGAGCAGGTTGCCGATTACCTGCCGGCCAACAAGCAGGAGTGGGCCTATCTGGGTGGCCATCTGGAAGTGGCCGAGCTGCTGGGACTGGGCCAGCCCAATCCGGAGGCGGTGCTCAACTACCTGCACTACCACCGTGCCTACAAGACGCCCTATGAGCTGGAATGTCTTCGCGATGCCAACCGCATCGGCGTGCGCGGTCACATCGCGGCCAAGGACTCCTTCATGGCGGGGGCTAGCGAGTTCGAGATCAACTTGGCCTACATGAAGGCGGTCGGACAGGGGGCCAATGAGGCGCCCTACGGCAACATTGTTGCCATCAACCGCAATGCGGCCATCCTGCACTACACCCATCTCTCCACCCAGCGGGTGCCGGATGCGGAGCGTTACTCCTTCCTCATCGATGCCGGTGTGGACGTGCACGGTTATGCCTCCGACATTACCCGGACCTGGGCCTGGCGCCGCGGTGAGTTCGCCGATCTGATTGCTGCGCTGGATGCACAGCAACAGGAGATCATCGACGAGATCAAGCCGGGCCGCCGCTACAGCGAGCTGCACCTGCAGATGCACCACAGGCTGGCGCGCCTGCTGCAAGCCACCGAACTGGTAGACATGTCGGTGGACGAGATGATCCACACCGGGGTGACCAATGTCTTCTTCCCCCACGGTCTCGGTCACTTCCTCGGCCTGCAGGTACACGATGCCGGCGGCTTCATGCAGGATGAGCGCGGCACCCACCTGGCGGCCCCCGAGCAGTTCCCCTATCTGCGCTGCACCCGGGTGATGGAAGTGGGCCAGGTGTTCACCATAGAGCCGGGTCTCTACTTCATCGACAGCCTGCTGGAGCCGCTGCGCCAGGGTGAGCAGGGCAAGCGGATCAACTGGAACAAGGTGGAGGCGCTGCGTCCCTATGGTGGCATTCGCATCGAGGACAACGTGGTGCTGCATGCCAACGGGGTGGAGAACCTGACCAGACAAGCAGGGCTCTGATGGCGACGGATTACCCCATACCTGCAGCCCCGCTGGAGGTGAGCGAAGAGATCAAGAAGAGCCGCTTCATTACCTACATCGCCCACACTCCGACCGTCGAGGCCGCCAAGGCCTGGATAGACGAGATCAAACAGCAACACCAGGGAGCCCGGCATCACTGCTGGGCTTTTGTCGCCGGCGCCCCGCAAGACAGCCAGGTTTATGGTTTCAGTGATGATGGCGAACCCTCGGGCACGGCGGGCAAGCCCATGCTGGCCCAGTTGATGGGGGCCGGCCTTGGCGAAGTCGCCGCCGTGGTGGTGCGCTATTACGGTGGGGTACTGCTGGGGACCGGTGGCCTGGTCAAGGCCTATGGTGGTGGTGTGGGGGCAGCACTCAAGCAACTTGAAACCTGTATCAAGCGTCAGCTGACCTCTTCCGTGATCCAGTGTGACTACACCGACATGGGGGTCGTGGAGTCCCTCATTTCTGTCCATCAAGGGCAGTTGCTGGTGGCCGATTATGGTGCCAGCGTCACCCTTCAGGTAGCGTGGGAGTCTGCGCTCTGGGCCCGTATCGCACAGGAATTGACCGACCGGACCCAGGGTCGGGTATCCCTTCGTCCCTTAGATGGCTAGAATCCATCGCTCTTTTAGTCTGAAGAGGGAGCCGGAATGCAGATTCTGAGCATCATTCGTATCGTCGGTCTGCTGGTTGCCCTGTTCAGCTCGACCATGCTGCTGCCCGCGATGGTCGCTTTTGGGTATCGTGATGGCGGTGGTACCGAGTTCGTCAACTCCTTCGTCATAGCCCTCCTGCTCGGCCTCCTGCTCTGGTTTCCCAACCGCCATCAGAAAAAGGAACTCAGGTCCAAGGAAGGCTTCCTCATCGTGGTGCTGTTCTGGGTGGTGCTGGGGAGCGTGGGTGCCGTCCCCTTCATCATGAGCGACACGCCTGACATGTCGGTCTCGGAGGCATTTTTCGAGTCGTTTTCCGGCCTGACTACCACGGGCGCAACGGTGCTGACTGGGCTGGACAATCTGCCCAAGGCGTTTCTCTTCTACCGCCAGCTGCTGCAATGGCTCGGTGGCATGGGGATCATCGTGCTGGCGGTGGCCGTGCTGCCGCTGCTCGGTATCGGGGGCATGCAGCTCTATCGCGCTGAGATCCCGGGGCCCGTCAAGGACAACAAGGTGACCCCGCGCATCGCCGAGACGGCCAAGGCGCTCTGGTTCATCTATCTGTTGCTGACCTCCCTGTGCGCTCTCGCGTACTGGATGGCGGGAATGACGTTGTTCGATGCCATCTGCCACTCCTTCTCCACCTTGTCGGTTGGGGGGTTCTCGACCCACGACGCCAGCATCGGTTTCTTCGACAGCCCGGCCATCAACCTGATCACAGTGGTGTTCCTGTTGCTGGCGAGCGTCAACTTCGCGCTGCACTTCATGGTGTTTGCCCACAAGCCGGTGCGCGTGAGCAGTTATCTGCGTGACTCCGAGCTCAAGGTGTTTCTGAGCATCCAGTGCGTGCTGGTGCTGATCTGTTTCGTCTCTCTGCTGTTCCACGGCCATTACGATACCTGGCAGGAGGCGCTCAACCATGGTCTGTTCCAGGCGGTGTCGCTGGGCACGACCACCGGCTACAGCACGACCAGCTATGCGGAGTGGCCCTCCTTTCTGCCCATGCTGTTGATGTTCTCCGCCTTCATCGGCTGTTGTGCTGGCAGTACCGGGGGGGGCATCAAGGTGATGCGCTTCATGATCCTGTTCCTGCAGGGGATGCGTGAACTCAAACGGCTGGTGCATCCGCGGGCCATCTACACCTTGAAGCTGGGGCGGCGTGCCGTACCGGAACGGATCGTGGAAGCGGTCTGGGGCTACTTTGCCACCTACATCATCCTGTTCTTCATCTTCATGTTGTTGCTGCTGATGACGGGGCTGAACGAAGTGACTGCCTTCTCCGCCGTGGCTGCGGCATTCACCAACGTGGGGCCGGGTCTGGGGGAGGTGTCGGCCAACTTCGGCAATATCTCGGCCACTGCACAGTGGATATTAATCGTGGCCATGTTGTTTGGTCGATTGGAAATCTTCACACTTCTGGTACTGTTTACTCCTGCATTCTGGCGTAGTTGAGGTTGGTATGGACAAGATTTTGGTGCTTTATTCTTCCCGGGACGGGCAAACGCGGAAAATCGTGGATGTCATGCTGGAGGAAATATCAGGATGCGAAGTGGTGATGCACGACCTGCACACCCTGCCCATGTGTAACCTCAGCAAGTATGCCAAGGTGTTGATTGGCGCTTCCATTCGCTATGGTAACTTCCACCCCAGCCTGCTTAGCTTCATACACGCACATCATGAACAGTTGGAAGTAGCCAATGCGGCGTTCTTCTGCGTGAACCTGACGGCACGCAAGCCCGAGAAGCAGACGCCGCAGACCAACGCCTACATGAAGAAGTTTCTGCGTCTCTCTCCCTGGAAGCCGAAAACTCTGGGGGTGTTTGCCGGGGCATTGCAGTACTCCCGTTACAACTGGTGGCAGACCCGTATCATTCAGTTGATCATGAAGATTACCGGGGGCAGCACGGATACCAGCAAGGATCTGGAATTCACCGACTGGGACAAGGTGCGCGGCTTTGCCCGTGAGTTTTGGTCAAAAAAGTAACAGTGACGTCATTCAAAGCGGCCAGAGCCCTGCGTAAGCAGGGCTTTTTGTTTGATAAGTAGGCGTTCGAGCCACAAAACGGTAAAAAGGACTATTTTTCGCAAAATAGCCCTTGTCATCCCGGCGCGGCTCCCTATAATGCGCCCCTACCAGCACGGCGTAACACGCCGAACTGATGAGCTCGCTTCCTTGTGAAGCCAGCGCCGAAAGAAAAGCGAAAACAACCGCTTGACTTTCGAAGTGAGGAGCGTAAGATGCGCCTCCTCAACGCGATAAGCGTGACGCTCTTTAACAATTTGAATCAAGCAATCTGTGTGGGCACTCACAGCATCGAGCATCAAA
>NZ_JBFOCV010000009.1:0-18749 GCF_040907975.1 Aeromonas sp. s10
TAGAATACCGGCCTGTCACGCCGGGGGTCGCGGGTTCGAGTCCCGTCCGCTCCGCCACTAAATTGAAAGGCCTTCCCTATCGGGAAGGCCTTTTTACTTTCTGGCGTCTGGATAAGAGCTCAGGAAACAAGAGGCAACCACCAGGGCTGCGACTTGCCACTGGCAACTCGATCCCGCTCTGTTGTCCCTTGTGCTTGAGCCGGACTTTGTCCGTCTCTGCGTCCGTTATGCCACTAACAAGAAGCCCAGTCTAACGACTGGGCTTTTTTTCGTCTCCACGGTCTCCTCTTCGATCTTCGCAGCAGAAGCATTGCCTTCTTGAGTCGTGAGCTTGCTAGTAATAGACGCAGAGCCAGATGGTTGTCTCGGTCGGATGGGTCCACTCCACCCTGTGCTGAAGGTGCGCCGGGATGTTGATGTAATCCCCCGGCCCCAGATGGACGCGTTCCTGTACCCCGGTATCCGGTGTGATGAAGACCAGGATGGCCTCTCCCTGCACCAGCAATACCCATTCGTGTTCATCCTGATCGAACCACTCTCCGGTAGGGGTCTGCTGCCCCTGGGAGAGAATGCGCTCGATACGAACATTGTTGGTACTGACCAGATCCGCGAACACTTCACTGGGCAGGGGGGAGGGGATCTGGCCAAGCAGGTTGCCTGTGTGCATGGGCTTCTCTCCGGTAGATGGGAACGTGGCTAGCTAAGAGTGTAGAAGCTTGGGATGGGCCGCTCTCATGGAAAATGAGGCCTCCAACGAGCCCTTTTATGAAAAACTTCGGGGAAATGGAGGCTTATCCGCTGCAATCTCGCCAAATTCTTGCTATTTTGCGCGCCAGCAAGCAAACGATTTCCTTCACACTTTCAGGATGAACTATGGCAACGCAACAAACGACGGCCCGCGCCGGCAATGGCGGGTTTCTGGATTCCTATTTCTCCATCAGCCAGCGTGGCAGCACGGTGCGACAGGAGCTGCTGGCCGGGTTGACCACCTTCCTGGCGATGGTCTACAGCATCATCGTCGTGCCGAACATGCTGGGCGCAGCCGGTTTTGAGCAGGGCCCGGTGTTTGTGGCCACCTGCCTGATCGCCGCCTTCGGTTCCCTGCTGATGGGGCTCTGGGCCAAGCTGCCGATGGCCATCGGTTGTGCCATCTCTCTCACCGCCTTTACCGCCTTCAGCCTGGTGCTGGGTCAGGGGCTGAGCATTCCTGTCGCGCTGGGCGCCATCTTCCTGATGGGAGTGCTGTTCACCCTGATCAGCGTCACCGGCGTGCGCCAGTGGATCCTGGACAACCTTCCCTCCGGCATCGCCCACGGTACCGGCATCGGTATCGGCCTGTTCCTGCTGCTGATCGCCACCAACGGGGTCGGCATGGTGATCAAGAATGAAGGGGCTGGCCTGCCGGTGCAGCTCGGTGAGATCACTGCCTTCCCGGTCATCATGACGGTGCTGGGTCTGGCTGCCATCTTCGGCCTGGAGCGCCGCAAGGTGCCGGGCGGCATCCTGATGGTGATCATCGCCATCTCCATCCTCGGTCTCATCTTCGATCCGAAAGTGACCTGGCAGGGCTTCTTCGCCATGCCGAGCCTGAGTGGTGAGAATGGCTCCCTGGTGGGCAGCATGGATCTGCTGGGCGCCCTCAATCCGGTGGTGATTCCGACCGTGTTGGCGCTGGTGATGACCGCCGTGTTTGACGCCACCGGCACCATCCGTGCCGTGGCCGGTCAGGCTGGCCTCATCAACGAGCGTGGTCACATCATCAGCGGTGGCAAGGCCCTGACTGCGGACTCCGTCAGCAGCATGGTGGCGGGTGTGGTAGGTGGTGCTCCGGCAGCCGTCTACATCGAATCTGCCGCAGGGACCGCTGCCGGCGGCAAGACAGGTCTGACCGCCACCCTGGTCGGCGTGCTCTTCCTGCTGATGATCTTCCTCTCCCCGCTGAGCTATCTGGTACCGGCCTACGCCACCGCACCGGCCCTGATGTATGTGGGCCTGCTGATGCTGGGCAACGTCACCAAGCTGGACTTCAACGACTCGGTCGATGCCCTTTCCGGCATGCTGTGCGCCGTCTTCATCGTGCTCACCTGCAACATCGTCACCGGCATCATGCTGGGCTTCGTGGCCCTGGTGGTCGGCCGCCTGTTTGCCGCCGAGTGGAAGAAGCTCAACATCGGCACCGTCATCATCGCTGTGGCCCTGGTGATCTTCTACGCCGGTGGCTGGGCCATCTAATCCTCACGCTATCGAGAAGGGCCCTGCGGGGCCCTTTTTCATGGCTGTGAGGCGGCTAACACTTTCCCGGATCTTCCCCATCCGCTCGTTTCAGATTGAAACGTCAGGCTTCGTTTGTTGTTTCAGATCCGAACCGAAATCCCTGTCATTTTTATCCCCCTATGGCTCGCTAGACTGGCTGCATCAACCATCTGTCCACCCGTATGGTGGCAAGCCAAGGAGTGAGCCATGAAGAAGCTGATCAATGCTGTCGATGCCGTGGTCCGTGAACAACTGATGGGGATGGCTGCTGCCCACCCCGAGCTCAAGGTACGAATCGAACCCCACTACATCACCCGCGCCGACGCCCCCGTGGCGGGCAAGGTGGCGCTGGTCTCCGGCGGCGGCAGCGGCCACGAGCCCATGCACGGTGGCCTGGTGGGCAAAGGAATGCTGGATGGTGCCTGCCCCGGCGAGATCTTCACGTCCCCGACCCCGGATCAGATGTACGAGTGCGGTCAGGCCGTCGACGGCGGCGCCGGTGTGCTGTTTCTGGTGAAGAACTACACCGGGGACGTGCTCAACTTCGAGACCGCGGTCGAGTTGCTGCACGGTGACGGGGTCAAGGTGGGCTTCGCCCTCATCGATGACGACGTGGCGGTGAAGGACAGCCTCTACACCGCTGGCCGCCGCGGGGTTGCCACGACAGTGCTGTGCGAGAAGCTGGTCGGTGCCGCCGCCGAGGCGGGCTACGATCTGGCGCGCTGCGAGGCGTTGGCCCGCCGGATCAACAACCAAAGCCGCACCATAGGCGTGGCCATGCACGCCTGCACCGTGCCTGCTGCCGGCAAACCCTCCTTCACCCTGGCTGACAACGAGGTGGAGTTCGGCGTGGGCATTCACGGCGAGCCGGGCATCGAACGCCGTCCCTTCACCGACCTCAACGCCCTGGTGGACGACATGTTCAAGGAGCTGACCGACAACAGCCCCTATGGCCGCACCCTGCGCCACTGGGACAGAGCCACCGGCAGCTGGCAGGAAGAGCACACCTTTATCGAGCCGCTCAATGGGGGTGACAGGGTCATCGTCCTGGTCAACAGCCTCGGCGGCACCCCTGTCTCCGAGCTCTACGGCGTCTATGGTCGCCTCGCCACCCTGTGCGAAGAGGCGGGCATTCATCTGGTGCGCAACCTCATCGGCCCCTACTGCACCTCCCTCGACATGACCGGCATCTCCATCACCCTGCTCAAGGTGGATGACGAGCTGATGACCCTGTGGGATGCCCCCGTTCACACCCCGGCCCTGCGGCGCGGCTGCTGAGGAATATTCATGTTAAGCAAGCATCAGATCGTCAACTGGCTGCTCGACTGCGAGCACATCTTCACCGAGCAGCGTGACTACCTCACGGCGCTGGATACCGACATCGGCGACGGCGACCACGGCCTCAACATGCAGCGCGGCTTTGCCAAGGTGGCGGAGAAGCTGCCCGCGGTGGCGGACAAGGACATCGGCCAGGTGCTCAAAACTACCGGCATGACGTTGCTTTCCTCGGTCGGCGGCGCCAGCGGACCCCTCTACGGCACCTTCTTCATCCGGGCGGGGGCCAGCAGCGATGCCTGCCAGAGCCTGACCCTCGGCCAGCTCGGCAAGATGCTGAGCGACGGGGTGGAGGGGATCGTCTCCCGTGGCCGTGCCGAGCCGGGTGACAAGACCATGTGCGATGCCTGGTGGCCCGCTTTGGCCGCCCTGCAGCAGGCTGAACAACAGGGCCTGCCGCTCCCCGAGGCGCTGGACAAGGCGGTGGCTGCCGCCACAGCCGGCACCGAGGCCACCATCCAGATGCAGGCCCGCAAGGGGCGCGCCAGCTATCTTGGTGAGCGCAGCATCGGCCATCAGGATGCGGGGGCCACCTCGACCCTGCTGCTGCTGACCGCCCTGCGTGACAGAGCGAGGTTGTGACATGATCGGCATCGTAGTGGTCTCTCACAGCGCCCAGTTGGCGGCCGGTTTGAAAGCCCTGGCCGATCAGCTGGGCAGCCCGGCGAAACTGTTGCTGGCGGCCGGGGTCGATGACCCCGCCCATCCCATCGGCACCGACGCCATCGCCGTGATGAGTGCGATGGAAGAGGCGGATGACGGCAGCGGGGTGCTGGTGCTGATGGACTTGGGCAGCGCCCTCCTGAGCGCCGAGACCGCCCTTGAACTGCTGCCCCCCGAGCTGAGCGCCCGGGTGCGGCTCAGCCCCGCTCCGCTGGTCGAGGGCACTCTGGCGGCGGTGGTGGCCGCTGGCGCAGGCCTGACGCTGGACGAGGTAGCCGCCGAGGCGCTTGGCGCGCTGGGTCCGAAACAGGGAATGCTGCCTGCCAGTGCGGCGCAGGCCACCACGGAGGCAGCCCCTGTTGCCGATGACGGCTGGCTGCGCAGCGAGGTGGTGGTGGAGAATCCCCACGGCCTGCATGTGCGCCCCGCCGCCAGGCTGGTCGCGGCACTCAAGCCCTTTGCCGCTGAACTCAAGCTGCAAAAGGGGGACAAAGAGGCGAATCCCCGCAGCCTGAGCCGGCTCGCCATGCTCGATGTGCGCCAGGGGGACAGGCTCATCCTGCTGGCGCGAGGGGAGGATGCCGGGGCGGCGCTGAGCTGCTTCCAGCAACTGGCGCGGGATCGCTTCGGCGACTGAAACATTCCCCCATCCGGGCCCCGTCACGACGGGGCCCGCTTTTTTGAGGGACGTTCTGGTCAGTGGTGGTAGTCGGCGGGATCGATGTCGAGCAGTTTGAGCCGCCGCCAGAGGGTGGTGCGGCTGATCCCGAGCTGGCGCGCCATCTGGCTGACCTGGCCCTTGCTGGCACGGGCGGCCCGCAGGATCGCCTGATGCTCCAGCTCCGCCAGTGTGAGCAGCGGCTGTCCCACCACCTCGTCCGCCAGCAGGCAATGACCCTGGCGGATGGCGGCCGGGAGCGCCCGGGGCGGGATCTGTGCCTCACTGCAATGAAGCAGGGCATACTCGATGGCGCTGCGCAGCTCCCCCAGGTTGCCGGGCCAGGGGTAGGCCAGCAGGCAGTCGAGGGCGTCAGGGGTGAACTGGCGCCCCGGCCCGCCCCCCTGCACCGCCAGGTGCTGGCGGATGAGGCCGGGCAGATCGGCGCTGCGCTCCCGCAGGCTCGGCAGCCAGAGTTCGCACCCTTGCAGCGCATAGAGCAGCTGGCGACCGAATCCCCCCTCCTGCACCCGCTGCTCCAGCGGGGCGCTGCTGGTGGCGATGATCCGCACCTTGAGCGGCAGTATGCGGGCGGAATCGAAGCGCTGGATGCGCCCCGTCTTGAGCAGTTGCAACAGGGCGGCCTGCATGGGGGCGGGCAGGCACTCCACCTGCTCCAGCACTAGCGTGCCACCGTGAGCCAGCTCGAACTTGCCGGCCCGCTCCTGCCCCGCCTCGTCGGACCCCATGAGTTCCAGCGCCATCCGCTCCCTCGGCCATGCCTGGCAGTTGAAAATGACCAGGGGGCCGGCGGCTCGCTCGCTGCCAAAGTGGATGGCCTCCGCCAGTTGGGCCTTGCCCACCTCCTCTTCCCCTCGCAGCAGGACGGGGCCCTGTCCCCTGGCCGCCTGGCGGGCGTGGCGCAGCAGTTTGCGCATGGCGCTCGACTCCCCCACCAGGGCGGAGAGCTCGGGCACCGTCTGGCGCAGTTGATGAATGGCGCGCAGCCGATCGGTGGGATGGAGCAGGACGATGAAGCTGACACCGTCCGGCCCCGGCAGGGGCTTGAGGCTCACTAGGGCGTCGATGAAGGCCTCGCCCCGGGTCTCTCGCTGCTCCAGCGTCACCTCCACATGGCTCAGGGGGGTCATCTCCGCGATGGCCAGACGCAGGCGCTGGGGCATCAGCAGATGGTGATCGAGGGGCTGACCCAGGCAGACAGCCGGGTCGAGTTGCAGCCGACTGGCCGCCAGGGCGTTGAGATAGCGCAGCCGCCCCTGGGGATCCCAGGCCAGCACGCCGTCTTCCATGCCATCCAGCAGGGCATAGAGCTCGCTCAAATGGTGCTGGGACTCCTGCATCAGGCGCTCCATCTGCAGCAGATTGGCCAGCTCGCGGCCGGCGCTGACGGTGAGCGCGAGATCTCCCGGCGCGGCCTCCTCCACCCGGCAGATCAGGGCCACGATCGCCACCTGGCGACCGGTGCTGTTGTAGACAGGGCTAGCACAGCAGTGCCAGGGGTGGAGACGCTGGTTGAAGTGCTGGGGGCCGCTGACGCAGAGCGGCACCCCCTCCAGGGCCGCCAGGTTGACGGCATTGGTGCCGATGCGTCCCTCGCTGAAAAACGCGCCTAGGCCAAAACCGAGTGCCGCCAGCGCCTGCAGGGTATCGGGGTGGCCGGTCTGGGCCAGCAGGCAACCGCTCTCATCGGTGAGCAGCAGGGCGCAGGGGCGCCCCTCCATGAACTCGTAGAGATCCTCCAGCGCCATCTCGCCGGTGGTGAGCAGGTCCCGTTTGCGCTGGCGCAGGCTCTCCAGGGTCTGCCCTCTGGCGCAGTGGGGAGGATGCCAGAGGGACGCGCTGGTCTGGTGGGCACAGCGCAGCCAGGAGGCCTGCAGGTGCTCGGGCCAGGACGAGAGGGGCTGGGGAACGGATGGCATGGTCACGGCGATGTCCGGCAAAAGGGAAGGGGCCATTTAATCACCCTTGCCGCCCCGATTCAGTGACCGCTCTCAGAGTGTCGCGTCCTTGCCCCGGGTGGCAGCCTCTGCAGCAAACTGCTGCTGGAGCCATTGGCTCACCGCCCGGCACTGGGGACTGCCTTCGCTCTCCTGATGGATCAGCATGTTCCAGTTCGGCCCGGCCACCCGGTGGGACGAGAGGGGCAGCAGCCACCCCTGTCGGCGTGCGTCGCGAGAGAGCAGCTCGCTCGCCAGCGCCACCCCGAGCCCGGCGCTGGCCGCATCCTGCAACAAGCCGGGATCGGAGAAGTTGAGCCCCTGGGTCTGCAGGTGCAGATCGTCGCCGCCCTTGAGGATCCAGTGGTGCCAGTCCATCTCCCGCTCCCCGTGCAGGGTGGTGCGCTCCTGCGCGGGCTGTGCCAGCACGGCCGGGCTCGCCACCGGCAGCAGCCGATCCGCCAGCAGCGGCTGATGGCGGCATTCCGCCTGGGGAGCCAGCCCCCAGCGCAGCGAAATGTCGATGGTCTGCTCGGCCATGTTCGGCGTGTCGTCGCTGGTGAACAGCCAGAGATCGATGCCCGGATGCTGGGTGTGAAGGTCGGCCAGCCGGGGCAGCAGCCAGAGGCGGGCGATGGCGGTACTGGTGTTGAGCACAAGCTGGTTCGGCTTGCGGTACTGCTCGAGGCGCTGTATTCCCACCGCCAGTTGCAGCAGTACCTGCTGGGTCGTCTCCAGCAGATCCTGGCCCGCGTCGGTCAGGGCGACGGAACGTCCCTGGCGGTGAAACAGGGGCTGGCCAAGCAGCTCCTCCAGCGAGCGGATCTGCTGACTGATGGCAGACTGGGTGAGGTGCAGCTCCTGGGCCGCCTGATGAAAGCTGCCGAGCCTGGCCGCCGCCTCGAAGCCGCGCAGCACGTTGAGAGGGGGCCAGTGTTTGAACATCATTGATTAGCTCCACTTATCACTTTTATCGAAAATCGATCGTTTGTTACCCATCAACGGGGAGAATAGTCTATTCCCATCGTCAATAACCTTAATAGTACCTAATCAGAGAGGCTGAGATGCGCGAGCAGGGAATGAGGGCTGTGGGCTGGTTCATGCCAGCGGAGTGGTGCCGGCACGCGGCGACCTGGATGGTCTGGCCGCACAACAAGGCGCTGTGGGAAAACGGCTGGGGCGTAACCCTGCCCCAGGTCCAGCAGGACTTCGCGCGGGTGGTCAATGCCATCGCCCGCTTCGAACCGGTGAACCTGGTGGTGGATCCCGCCGCACAGGCGGAGGCTCGCGCCCTGTGCGGCGATGGGGTGCGCTTCATTCCCCTGCCGGTGGATGACAGCTGGTGCCGTGACTCCGGCCCCACCTTCATCTGCCATCCCGAGCTTGGCACCGCCGGGATCAGCTGGCGTTTCAACGCCTGGGGCGGCAAGTCGGCCCACGGTCTGGATGAGGGGCTGGCGCGGCGCATTCTCAATAGCCTGGAGCTGGAGTGCATCGGCAGTTTCCTCGCCAACGAAGGGGGCGCCATCCATGTGGATGGGGAGGGCACCCTGATCACCACGGAGTCGGTGCTGCTCAACAGCAACCGCAACCCCGGCATGACCAAAGTGGAGATCGAACGGATCTTCAGCCGCCTGCTCGGCATCGAGAAGACTATCTGGCTGCCGGGGGATCCGGACCACGTCACCGGCGACATGACGGACGGTCATGTGGACGGGGTCTGCGCCTTCAGCCGCCCCGGCCACCTGCTGGTGGACGCCACCCTGTACGGGCACTCCACCTATGGCCGCGTGGTGCGGGAGAACCGCCGAGCCCTGGCTCTGGCCACCGATGCGAGAGGTCGCTCCTTCGAGTGCCTCGAGCTGTTCGAGGCGAGCGAGGCGGTGGACGCCGAGGCGGAGGTGTTCTGCGCCTCCTACACCAACTTCTACCTCGCCAACGGCGCCATCATCATGCCCGCCTACGGCGTAGGTGCGGACGAGGCGGCGGGGGAGGTGCTGAGGCGCGCCTTCCCGAACAGGCAGCTGGTGCCGGTGCGCATCAACCAGTTGGCCCACGGCGGGGGCGGCATTCACTGCATCACCCAGCAGCAGCCTGCCTGGCCGGTGCAGGGGTAAGCGTTTGGAGCGGCCTCGTCAGGCGTCTGCGAGGCCTCATGACGGGATCAGGGAGGAGAGATTCATGAACAAGGTCGTCGCAACAATGCAGTCTGCCTGTCAGGGGGAACGCGTGTCAGGGAGGGTATCCGGATGAGCAAGATCGTCGTCGCCACCACACAATTCGCTTGCAGCTGGGAGCTGGAGCGCAATCTGGACACAGCGGAGAGCCTGGTACGGGAAGCCGCCGCCAGGGGGGCCAGCCTGGTGCTGTTGCAGGAGCTCTTCGCCACCCCCTATTTCTGTATCGAGCAATACCACGGCCATCTGGCGCTGGCGGAGTCGTTCGAGCAGAGCCGGGTGCTGCGCCGCTTCTCGGCCCTGGCGCGGGAGCTGGGGGTGGTGTTGCCCATCAGCTGGTTCGAGCGCGCGGGCAACGCCTGCTTCAACTCCCTGGCGATGGCGGATGCGGATGGTCGCCTGCTCGGGGTCTATCGCAAGACCCATATCCCGAACGCCATCGGCTATCAGGAGAAGGAGTACTTCAGCCCGGGGGACACGGGGTTTCGGGTCTGGGACACGGCCGCTGGCCGCATCGGGGTCGGCATCTGCTGGGATCAGTGGTTCCCGGAGGCGGCCCGCGCCATGGCGCTGCAAGGGGCCGAGCTGCTGCTCTATCCCACCGCCATCGGCTCGGAGCCGGGGGCAGAGGGGCTCGATTCCCGGGATCACTGGCAGCTGACCCAGCGCGGCCACGCCGCCGCCAACATCATGCCGGTGATCGCCGCCAACCGGGTGGGCCACGAGGTGGCGACCCGGGATCCCGCGTTGCAGATGCGCTTCTATGGCTCCTCCTTCATCACGGATCACAAGGGGGCCCTGCTGGCCGAGGCGGACAGGGATACCCCGGGCGTGCTGGTGCGGGAGCTGGATCTTGCCGCCATGGCCGAGGAGCGGCTGACCTGGGGCATCTATCGGGATCGCCGCCCCGAGATGTATGGCGCCTTGCTGAGCCTGGACGGACGCAGCCATCGGGGAGGGCGTCCATCATGAGCGCTTTGAGCAAGATAGCCATGGGGCTGGCCCTGCTGCTGAGCGTCGGGGTTCAGGCCGAGGAGGCGCAGGAGGAGAAGGTGCTGCGCCTCTACAACTGGTCCGATTATTTCGCCCCCGATACCCTGAGCTAATTCACCAGGGAGACCGGGATCCGGGTCATCTACGACGTGATGGACAGCAGCGAGACCCTGGAGGCCAAGCTGATGGCGGGTCGCAGCGGGTATGACCTCATCTTCCCGGGGGACACGGTGGCGGAGCGGCTGATGCGGGCGGGCAGCCTGCAGCCCCTCGACAAGGGCAAGCTGCAACACCTGGGGGACATAGACCCCGGCCTGGCGCGGTTGCAGCAGGCCTACCCCCATGCGAAGGAGGCGGTGGTGCCCTACACCTGGGGCACCATAGGGCTCACCTACAACGCGGACGCCATCCGGCAGAGGATGCCGGATGCCCCGGTCAGCAGCCTGGACATGCTGTTCAAGCCCGAGCTGGCGGCGAAATTTGCAGATTGCGGCATCTCGGTCATCGACTCCCCGGACGAGGTGCTGGCGGTGGTGCTGCACTATCTTGGGCGGGATCCCCGTAGCGGCAAGGCGGACGATCTGGAGGCGGCCCTGGCCCTGCTCAAGGGGATCAAGCCCTATATCCGCAAGTTCCAGTCCCAGCCGGTGACTCAGCTGGTGAACGGGGATCTCTGCCTCTCCCTGGGCTACAGCGGCGACATGACCCAGGCCAGGCGCGCCGCCGCCGAGGCGGGCAAGCGGGTCGACTTCGAATACCGATTGCCGAAGGAGGGGAGCACCATCTGGATGGACACCATGGCGATCCCGGCGGATGCCCCCCATCCTGACTATGCCTATGCCTTTATCAACTTCGTGATGCGCCCGGCCAACATGGCAGCCATCACCAACAGCACCGGCTATCCGACTGCCAGTGCCAAGGCCAGACCCATGGTGGATGCCACCATGACGGCCAACCCGGATATCTACCTGGACGAGGCCAGCTACCAGCGGCTCATTCCGGGTCAGGATATAGCACAATCCCAGATGCGTGCCCGCATGCGAGCCTGGACTCGCTTCAAGAGCAGCCTCTGAACCCTGGAGTAGAACGATGTTTTCCCGACGCCACGTATTGAAACAACTGGTCGCCCTCGGCGCCATTGCCGGGTTTGGCAGCCTGCCCGGTGCCCGCGCGGCCTTCGCCGCCGGCGAACCCGGCGCCGCCGCTCGCTACCACATGCCGGAGGAGTCCTCCCCCCAGGCCCTGGTGTGGGTGGCCTTCGGGGCCACCAGCGAGATCTGGGGTCGCCACTACAAGGAGGTGCAGGCCACCATAGGGCGGCTGGTGCAGGCCATGGTGCCCTACACCCGGGTCAACGTGCTCTGCCACGAGGATGACGAGGCGCTGGCGCGCCAGTTGTGCGGCGAGCGCAACACCCACTTCGTCCACGCCGAGATGGATGACATCTGGCTGCGGGATACCGGCGGCGTCTTCGTGCAGGACGAGCAGGGAGGGCTCGGGCTGGTGGACTTCAACTTCAACGGCTGGGGTGACAAGCAGGAGCACAGCCATGACGCCAGGGTCGCCGCCCTGGTGGGCCGGCAGACCGATGCCTATTACCTGCAGAGCGAGCTCATCGGTGAGGGGGGCGGCATCGAGGTGGATGGCAACGGCACCGCCATCATGACCGAGAGCAGCTGGATCAACAGCAACCGCAACCCCGGCCTCACCAAGGCGCAGGTGGAGGCGGAGCTCAAGGCCAACCTGGGGCTGCGCAAGATCATCTGGCTGCCGGGGATCAAGGGCCGTGACATCACGGATGCCCACGTGGACTTCTACGCCCGCTTCGTGCGCCCCGGGGTGGTGGTGATCAACATGGACAACGATCCCGACTCCTACGACTACAAGGTGACCCGCCAGCACCTCGCCATCCTGCAGCAGGCGACGGACGCCGACGGCAACAAGCTGGAGCTGCATCCGCTGCCGCCGCCCCTGGGCGGGCGGGACAACAAGTTCAGCCGCAGCCCGGACTTTGCCGCCGGTTACATCAACTACCTGCCCATCAACGGCGCCGTCATCGCTCCCCAGTTCGGGGATGCCAGGGCCGACCGCCATTGCCGGGATCTGCTGGCCCGCCTCTATCCGGGGCGCAAGATAGTGCAGATAGACATAGACCCGGTGGCGGCCGGGGGCGGCGGCATCCACTGCATCACCCTCCATCAACCTGCCTGATCTTACGCGCAGGCCGCCTCTGGCGGTGTGACGCAGGACAAGGGGCGCCTCGGCGCCCCTTGTCCTTGCTGGCGTTCCATGGCGCCTCGCTCAGATCCCCGTCATGCCGATCTCGTCGAGCTGGACGTGAGCGGGTTGGCGCAGAGTGTAGAGCACGGCCTCGGCCAGATCCTCCACCTGGAGCCAGCCGGGCTTGCGATCAGCGGCGCAAGCCGGGGGCGGCACCTGCACCAGTCCGGGACAGAGGGTGTGGACCCGGATGCCTTGATGCTGCACCTCTTCCCGCAGTGCCCGGGCGAACCCCAGCACCGCAAACTTGGCGGCGCAGTAGACGCTGGCCCTGGCATAGCCGTGCCTAGCGGCCTGGGAGGCGATGTTGATGACGGTGCCGTGGCGGTTTGCCAGCATGTCCGGCAGGCAGGCCCGGGTCAGCAGGAAGGTGCCCTTGGCACAGGTGTCCATCACCCTGTCCCACTCCGCTTCCGGCAGATCCTGCACCAGGTGGTCGCTGCCGACCCCGCTGTTGTTGATGAGCAGATCGACGGGGCCGAGCCGCCCCCGGATCCGGGCATGGCCGTCCCGCACCTGATCGCCGTCGCACACATCCAGCGCCAGTGCCATGACTCGCACCCCGTATCGTGCCTCCAGTCTGGCCGCTTCCTGCTCCAGCAGCCCCAGGCGGCGGGAAGCCAGGATCAGCTCCACCCCCTGGCTGGCCAGGGCCTCGGCGATGGCCAGTCCGATGCCGCTGGCGCCGCCGCTGATGAGGGCCCGTGTTGCTCTCAGTTCGTTCATCTTGTCTTCTCCTCCAATGGTGCAGGCATTGTGGCGGGCGCCTTCGGCAGGGAACAGGGGAGGGGAAGGAGTGATTCGAACCCTGGTTCGTGTTTTGGCGTTCCGGTTCGAACTTTGGTTCTAAACGCCGCGACCAGCTTTAAGTTCGATTAGCCATAAGGCGTAATCGGACGTTCGCGTAAATCAATTCTCCCGCTATAACAGCCATCCATATTTCCCTGCAGACAGATGCCGCTGATTCATGGACACACCGGACAGCGGCATCTCGATCGTCCGATTACGCTTCGCTAATCGAACCAACATGGGACGGTAATAAACAAAAGAGCCGCCCTGGGGCGGCTCTTTGCATCGGGGATCAATGAATCGTCACGGCGCCTTGGGCTGCTCCACCAGAGCGGTCGCCGGTTGGTCATCTTCCTTGATCCAGGCATCCAGCAGGGTGTAGCCCACCGCCAGCACCACGGGACCGATGAAGAGACCGATGATCCCCATGGCCAGCAAGCCGCCGATGACCCCCACCAGAATGAGGATGAGGGGGAGGTCGGCCCCGCGCTTGATGAGGAAGGGGCGCAGGAAGTTGTCCATGGTGCCCGCCAGCAGGGACCAGACCAGCAGGAAGGTGCCCCAGGTGGTGTCCCCGCTCCAGTAGAGGTAGCCGACGCTGGCCAGCAGCACCGGGAAGGGGCCTATCTGGGCGACGATCAGCAGGAACATCAGCACCACCAGCACCATGACATAGGGAATGCCGGCGATGAGCAGGCCCAGGCCCGCCACCGAGGATTGCACCAGGGCGGTCACCACCACCCCCATGGCGACGGCACGGATGGCCTGGGAGGCGAGCACCACCGCATTGTCACCGCGCTGGCCCGCCAGACGGTGGGCGAAGCGGCGAATGCCTTCTGCCGCCTTCTCCCCCGAGTGGTAGAGCAGGCCGCAGATGGCCACGGTCAGCAGGAAGTGGACGAACAGCAGGCCGAGGTTGCCCGCCTGGGCCGCCAGCCAGCGAGCGGTCTGGCCGAAGTAGGGGGCCAGCTTGGTGAACAGCACCTGGCCGCCGCTCGCGAGGATCTGCTGCCAAAACTCATAGAGCTTGTCGCCCACCAGGGGCACTTGCTGCAACCAGAGCAGCTCGGGGGGCGGGGATTGGCTGAGCTCGGTGCCCAGCTCGATGAGCATGGGGGCCTTCTCCGCCACGTTGGCCAGCGTCATGAAGAGGGGAATGACGAAGATGAGCAGCAAGATGCTGGTCATCAGCAACGCCGCCAGGGTGCGCTTGCCCCACAGCAGGCGCTGGGCCATCTGCATCAGGGGCCAGGTGGCGATGGTGATCATGGTCGACCACACCAGGGCGGGCAGGAAGGGGCGCAAGACCATGAAGCACGAGATGATGAGCAGGCTGAGGAACAGCAAGCCCAGGGTGATCTTGGCCAAATCCACTTTTTTCATATTCATGGCATTCCCTTAACGAGGGGTTGAGCGCCCGGTTCGGGCACCGTGACGGATAGCGGACAACGACCACCAGAGCCCGGCGCTGAGCCAGAACCCCAGGCAGCCAAAGAGCCACCCTTGTCCCGCGAGGATCAGCAGAGAGCTGCTGGTGAGCGCGGGCACCAGGAACAGGAGCCCTGCCACGACCAGTCCCCCTGCCAGGGTCAGCAGCGCGGCGGGCAGGGCGGGGGTGGGGCTCCGTTCGAGTGATAGCAGATTACCCGATACCAGCCCCAGGGTGAACATGGCAAGCCCGGCCAGGGCGGTGGACTGGGTGAGCCAGGCCGAGAGGGCGCTGGCGATGAGCAGCCCGGCCCAGGGGAGCGGGCGTGCCGCCAGCTTCGCCAGCGGGGCGCGCAGTGCCAGCAGCAGGGCCCCCAGAGCAAGGCCGGCCACCACATCCGAGAGGAAGTGGACCCCCAGCCAGACCCGGGCCAGCCCGGCCACGCCGGCCAGCAACAGGGCCAGCAGGGCCCCCTGCCAGGCCCGCAGCGCCGGCAGCCAGCCAAGCAGCAGGCCCCAGTAGAGGAGGGTCGAGGCGGCGTGGCCGCTCGGCATGCCGAAGCCCTGGGCACTCTGGCGGGCCAGCTCGGGTTGCAGGTGGAAGGGCCTGGGCCAGCCGATGCCCGCCTTGAGCAGGTTCACCACCAGGGTGAGCAGCACCATGGCAAACAGCAGGTGGCGCAGCCTGGACCAGCCGAGCAGGGGCAGCAGCAAGGGCAGCAGCGCCAGCTGGAAGGGGGCCGAGCCCAGCAGATTGCCCGCCCTTGGCCAGAGCGCATCCGGCCCTAACCACCGTTGCAGGCGCTGGATCAGCGGCAACTCGGCGCGGTGCAGCGCACTGGCCGCGTCGCTGAAATCCGTCACCCTCAGCACCTGGCTCTCGGGCACCTCGACCAGCCTCGGGGCTATCCAGTCGAGCTGCGCCGGGAAGCGACGCTGGTCAGGGGGAAGGTCGGCGGCCGCGATCAGCCTGGCGTTCAGGATCTCTCCACCGAGATCCGGGGCCTGGAGCAGGGAGACAAACCCCGTCCCCCGCTGGACCCGCAGGGGCTCCAGGGTCTGGCAGGCGAACACCCTTGCCCGTTGCCAGCGCCCCAGCTCGCCGGTGACGCGACCCTGGAGGCCGGTCTCCTCGAACAGCTCGCGCAGGGCCGCCTGCTCCGGAGTCTCCCCCCTGTCGATGTAACCGCCGCTCAGGCTGTAGCGCGAGGAGAGCCTGTCCTGCACCAGCAGGATCCCTTGCTGGTGGCGGATCACGCAGGCGGCCGCAGAGGGAGGGGATTCGGCGCGGGAGGCGGGCAGGGCACCGCCCAGCAACAGCAGCAGGCAGAAGACGACTCGAAACATGATGGCACCCAGGGGCAAGGAGTGGGGACAAGGGTCACAGAAATCAGACGGCCGGGCAATGGCTTGCAGGGGGCACCGACCCTGTCGGGGACGCAAGGATTGCCGTCTGCGCGGGCAGTCCCTAGTATTGGCGGCTATTGTTCTTCTCATTCACTACATTGTGGGGCTCTTCATGCGACAGTTCGGTTTCTTTCTGGGGATTGCCATCGGCGTCATCCTGATACTGTTTGGCAGCATCGTCATCTTCCAGGCCCTGCCTGCGGCGCTGGACGTGCTGGAGATGCCGAGCCGGATCCCCTTCGTGCGCGAGGTGTACACCTGGCTGATGAGCAGCGCCAACGGGCTCACCGCCCAGCTGGAGCAGAACTTCCTGGAGGCATTCCAGACGGTGCTCAAGCTGATCCTGCTCATCACCTTCATGTGGGTCTGCGTCAAGCTGGTCAACATGGGGGTGCTGATCATCCGGGCCGGCGTCGACCTTATCCGCACCGCCATCGAGCACAGCGAAGAGAAGGGTGCCAAGCCCACCGAGCAGGACCGCCATTTCTGATCTTCCCCTGCCACGGGTCAGATAAACAACAGGCCATCATGTGATGGCCTGTTTTTATGGTGGCATCACGCTTAAAAAAGTCAGTTAAGCAGTTTTTCCAGCTCCGCTTCGGCATCCGCCCTGGCCTGATCGCTCAGGGTGCCGGAGGTCGCTTCCCGCTTCTCGCCCTGTTGCTGCACCGCCTTGGCTGCTTGCTGCTGTGCACTGGTCGCGGCACTGATGGTCGCTGCGCTGCTGGCGGCTTGTTGCTGCACTGTAGTGGTGGCGCTGCTGACGGCCTGCTTGGCGCTGTCGCTCACCGCCTTGGCGGCTTGCTGCTGCGCACTGGTCGCGGCACTGATGGTTGCGGCACTGCTGGCGGCCTGTTTGGCGCTGTCGCTCACCGCCTTGGCGGCTTGCTGCTGCGCCGTGGTTGCGGCACTGATGGTCGCTGCGCTGCTGGCGGCCTGCTTGACGCTCTCACTCGCTGCCTTGGCGGTTTGCTGCTGTGCCGTGGTTGCGGCGCTGCTGACGGCCTGCTTGGCGCTGTCGCTCACTGCCTTGGCGGCTTGCTGCTGCGCCGTGGTTGCGGCACTGATGGTCGCTGCGCTGCTGACGGCCTGCTTGGCGCTGTCGCTTACCGCCTTGGCGGCTTGCTGCTGCGCCGTGGTGGCGGCACTGATGGTCGCTGCACTGCTGACGGCCTGCTTGGTGGTGTCGCTCACTGCCTTGGCGGCTTGTTGCTGCGCCGTGGTGGCGGCACTGATGGTCGCTGCGCTGCTGACGGCCTGCTTGGCACTGTCGCTCACTGCCTTGGCGGCTTGTTGCTGCGCCGTGGTGGCGGCGCTGCTGACGGCCTGCTTGGCCGAGTCGCTCGCCGCCTTGGCGGCTTGCTGCTGCGCCGTGGTGGCGGCACTGCTGGCAGCTTGCTTGGCGCTGTCGCTCGCCGCCTTGGTGGCTTGTTGCTGCGCCGTGGTGGCGGCACTGCCGATCACCTGTCTGGTGGAGTCGGACAGGGCCTTGCTGGCGCTCTGTTGCAGTCCCCCCATCATGGTGCCCAGCAGAGAACTGCCAGCGCCCGTGAGCCCCTGACCGGCACCGGTCAGGGCCGTGGCGGCCGGGGTGGCCTGGGACTGCCAGCCCTGCATGGCGCTGGGCCAGGTCGGGGTGGCGGCCGTCAGGTTTTCCCCGAAGACCTGGGTCGCCCCGTCACCTTTTTGCACCATGACGGCGAGCTGGTTGGTGTCGGCGTTCCAGACCATGCCGGCCTGCTTGGCCACGTCCGGCACCGGGGCGTAGCGGGAGACCACGTAAAAGAGCGGCCCCTCCTGTTGCAGCTCGTCGGCGGTCTTGAGCAGCTGCATGGTGCTCTCGTAGTTGGGCCCCAGCATGGCGGTCATTCTGTCCTTGATCAGCGGCTGCTCGAACAGGTTGGCCTCGTTCGGATCGAAACCGACCAGCGGCTTGAGCAGGGCCCACATCAGCTGGCTGGTGGGGCTCATCATCAGCAGGGGGGCGACACAGGCGGACAACATCAGGCTCAGGCAGGCAGCCTTGAGCAACGGCATGATACGCATTGACAACATATCCAGTTAATTACCTGATTATTAAGGGTTATTCATTACCGCACCCCGGCGATGCCGGTGGGGGCCCACGGCAGAGCCCTGACAGGCCTTTGCGGGCGCAGGCAGGCTATCATATTGCTTCCGGAATGCCAGATGAGCCGACATTTATTGGTCAAGTCGAGGGCTCTGCTGGTCGCTCTACACTTTCACTCCCCCGTGACAGGAATTCCCATGATCCGTTGTGCAGGTTGTCTGCTGGCCCTTGGCTGGCTCTTCCCCGCGTTGGCCGCCCCGGCGTCCAACTCCCTCAGCCACTCGGTGGGCACCGAGCTGGTGCTGCCCCTTGGTTCGCTGCCCGAGCGGGTGTGCTGGTATCAGGATCAGAAATACTCCCAGGGGGCCCGTATCCAGCAGGGGGAGCTCTGGCTGGAGTGCGCGCCGCAACAGGCGATGGAGACCAATGGTCCCCTGATCTGGCGAGAGGTGACGACGCCGTCACAGAGTGGTGAACCGGAGGGCAACCAGCGGACGATCCGGGTGGGCCAGTGAGCCTTTTCTTGATCCAGCTACAGACACGGGCGTGATCTCTATCGCATAATGCGGCTCTTTCTTCTCTTGACTGGGATCTAAGCAATGGCTCGTCGCTCTTCCAATGCACAACGTCGTCGCAGTAGCTGGTGGTACAAACGCTTGTTGGCAAGGGAGCGGGAAGAGCGCGAAGCGCGTTCCGTCCGGGATTGATACTGCATTGAAAAACGGAGCCTCGGGCTCCGT